>NZ_JAYRLZ010000370.1:0-3355 GCF_041904975.1 Chitinimonas sp.
TGTGAAATTGCCGCGCCAGATTGCGTGCTGCCGACTCGGTATCAAATTGCCAGGCGGCGATGCGCTTCACGGCAAAGCCGCGCTGCGCCGGCAACTCCAGCGCCAGATCGTCCGGCATCAGCACCTCAGCGGGTTTGAGCCGCTCCAGCTCGGACGCCAGCGTATCAACCCCGACTTCCAGCAAACGGAAGTCGCCGGAAGCGAGCGACAGCCAGGCCAACCCAAGTCGGCCGCGCTGGGCATTGAGCGCCAGCAGGATATTGTCGCGCTTGTCGTCTAGCAGGGCGGCATCAGTCAGGGTGCCCGGCGTCACCACCCGCACTACCCGCCGTTCCACCGGCCCTTTGCTGGTGGCCGGGTCGCCGAACTGCTCGGCAATGGCAACCGACTCACCCAGCTTGACCAAGCGCGCCAGATAGCCCTCTGCCGCATGAAAAGGCACGCCGGCCATCTTGATCGGCTCGCCGCCCGACTGCCCACGTGCGGTCAGGGTAATATCGAGCAGGCGAGCTGCCTTGACCGCGTCGTCGTAAAACAATTCGTAAAAATCGCCCATGCGATAGAACAGCAGCTTGTCGGCATGCGCAGCTTTCAGCGACAGGTATTGCTGCATCATCGGCGTGTGTTCAGCCGGCTTGTTTTTATGGGTGGCCATGGTTTTGCAATCTGCTACAGGGTTGTCAGCGTAAGGCCGGCGATTATCCCATGTCGGCCGGCCGATCGCCGTATTGGCATCGGTCCAGCTTGGCAATACCAGAGCGTGATACAAGGACATTGCGTACCGGCGCAGTCAGGCATGCCCAAGCGGGCTGCGATCTTGCGGCGACACGGCCAGCAACAAGTCAGTGACGAAACAGCCCGCCCAGCCCTTGCTTGAGCAAGTCTTTGGTCTTTTCCTTGACCTGGGCTGTGGCGTTCTCCTTGATGGCTGCCGACATATCCAGTGAATAGGCTGGCTGGGTGAACGGCCCCTGGACCCGCACCGGCACGGTGATACCGGCCAGCTCGTGCCGCTCCTTGCCCCCTTGGCCCTCGTCGGTATTGACTAGGCTGGCCTTGACCAGATAGTTAAGGCTGTCGTTGCGCAGATTAATATCGCCCTCGCCCGCTACCCGCAGCAGGGGCGATTTCATCAGCAGATCGCTATTGCGGCCCACACCGTTGTTCAGCAGCAGGCTGGCACTGAGCTCGGTAAAGTCGGTCTTCTCGGCATTGTTGTTGGCAAAGCTCTGTGCACCACCCTTCATGGTGCCGATGGCCGCCTTGGCATCGCGCACCAGCTTGCCCAGGTTGACGCCGCGCAAGGCGCCACCGCTAAGCCGGATACGCACATTTCCGCTGGCGCTGGCCTTGAGCGCTGCCACATCAGCCCCCTGCGCCCGGATATCGGCATCGACAAAACCATGCCCTTCCAGCCGGTCAAACCCGGCGAGCTGCTTCAGCAAGAGATTGATATCGACATTGCTGGCACGTGGCCGCAGCGTGATATGAGGTTCACGACTGGCCGTTGCGCTACCACTGGCTTGCAACTCGCCGCCAAACAGCTTGAGTGATGCCTGATCAAGCACGATCAGGCCATCGGCAGCGTGCACCGCCAGCACAATATCGCGTGCATCCAGCGGCAGCTTCTTCAGCCGGGCAATACGCGCCGACACTTGCAGATGCATGTCCTTGAGCGCCGACAAATCCAGTTTCGCCGGCGCAGCACTGGCCTCAGTAGCTGGCTTGGCCGGCGGCAGATAGCGATCCAGATCCACATTGCCAGCCTGCAGATCCACTGAAGCCGCCGGTCGTGCCCCCGCATTGAATGCGGCCGCAAGCTTGATATCACCGCCATCCACCTTGCCCGCCAAGGTCAGCTTGGCCGCCTCGTCCGCCCGCGATGCCGAGAACGGGCCAGCCAGATCGAATGTCGCCGTTTGCGCGCCTTGCCGGACCTTGCCGCTGAGGCTCAGCGTTTTTACCGCCACTTCCTGCGCGCTGCCGCTCAGTCCATCGAGTTTCACGCTGCCGTCCAAGGTCTGCGCCGCCTGCTGCAGGCCCAGCTGCAGCGCCACTTGCTCGCCCTGGAGTTGTTGCGCATCGACTGACAATGCCGGTGCCGCCAGATCCAGCTTGAATTGCTGCTCTCCCTTGCTGCCTTGCGCGCTGACCGCGAGCTGCCGCAGGGAAAACTGCTGCTTGTCGGCCGCCAGCTGTAACTGCCCAAGCTTGGCTACCCACTGCAGGTCAAGCTGTGGCGCCGCCAATACCAGGTGCGCAGCCGCCTCGACATTACGCGCTCCCTGAGGGCTCAGGCCATCGGCCGACAGCGACAGCTTGTCCAGCGATAGCTGCTGGTGCGACTGCATATCGTCGAACTGCAGCGCGACATTGCGCACCCGAATCCGCGACACATCAAAGTCCACCGGCGCATCGCTGCTCGGCTCATCCTGTTGCAGCAAATCATCGATATTCAGTTTGCCCTTGCCATCACGCCTGAGCGTTGCCTTGGCACCATCGAGCTCGATGGCATCCACCACCACTCGCTTTTTCAGCAAGGGCCAGAACTGCAGTGCGACGCGGGCATTGCCGATATGGGCAAATTGCGCATCACTACCATGCTCGGACAGGCTGACATCGCCAAGCGTCGCGCCGAGCCGGGGAAAGAACGACAGGCTGATCGGCCCGGCCAGCTGAAGCGTGCGCTGCTTCTTGTCCTTGACCAGCTGCTCAAGCTTGGGCTTGAGCGCCTCAGGGTCGAAGGTGGCAGCGATATAGCCCAATCCGGCCAACGCACAGGCGAGCAAGCTGCCGCCGCCAACCAGCAGGTACTTGAGGACAGGTTTCATGATGGCAAACAGCTGTTCAGCGAACCCTAACCATAGAACCCGGGATGGCACAGGGCAAATCGCGCGAATTGGCCTGCCCAGGCAATGAAATACAATGCCATATCACAGCGGGCCAATAGGTCCTGGACTTTTGTTGGGACGCAAACGAAGGAACGTCACGCCACCAATCAAAAAACCGATCCCAATGCCGGTAGCCGCCAATATCATCATAAGCAAGGATTCTTTGAGCGCGCCGGAAACCGATTTTGCAACTTTCGGATCATCAGGTAGATATTTAACATCAATTTTATTTATTTGATTATCCCGTATCGATTGACCGAAATCAGGCTCGACAGGAACACTAGTACGCACTGCTTTATAGTCACCATCAAAAAAGACAACCCCCACATCAAACGAATACGTCTTCGCCCCTCTAAATTTATTAGCACTCAATCCAACCACTTCCGCCTGAACGCGTACACCCTCACTATCCAAGCGCCGCGCAATTTCTTTCCTTTGTGCATCTTGCTTATTCAATGCAAACC
>NZ_JAYRLZ010000057.1:0-19084 GCF_041904975.1 Chitinimonas sp.
TGAACCTGATCGACGGCACGCGTGCTTCGCGCAAAGCCGCCGGAACCAAGGCAAATTTTGCAGCGGCGCTCTCCGATGCAGAGCTGACAAGCTATAACGCCGCCTTCCCCAACCGCCTGGCCATCAAGCATGTGCATTCGCAGCAAAACCCTGAAAAAGACTGGGGGCGCGACACCTTGCGCGCTGTGCAGTTTGCGTTTTATGTAATCAACGACAAATTTGGCGATGCCGGCAGCGACGGCACGTCCAGGCTGGCCAATGTGGCGGTGGCCGGCAAGACGACGGTGATTGCATCGAGTGCCTCCAATGGCGCCGGGGCGGCACTGTTGGCGGCGGAGCAAGACACCCAAGGCCTGATCAGCGGCGTGGCGGTAAGCGAGCCGCAAATCCAGCCTGCCAGCGTGGCGGGATTGGTGATTCAGCAAGGCAGCGTGGTGCAGCCTGCCATCGGCAAAACCCTGGTGGACTATTTCACTTTTGCCAACCTGTACCAACCCTGTGCGGCGCAGGCAGCTGCGGCCAGTGGCGCCAATTCGGCATTTGGTGCGGCTACCAATGCAAGCGCCGGTGCGGCTCGCTGCGCTTCCCTCGCGGCCAAGGGTCTGCTAAACGGTGCCTCGCTGGCCGAACAGGCGAACGACGCGCTGGCCCGGATGCGAAGCTATGGCTATCTGGCCGAGTCGGACTCGCTGCATGGCGCCCATTTCGGACTGGCAACGCTGAGCGTGACCCTGGCCTATGTCAATGCCTATGGCAAATTCTCGGTCAAAGACAATATCTGCGGCTACAGCTATGGGTATTCCGATGCCACGGGTGCGGTTGTTGCCCCGGCTGCCGGCTTGGCTGTGGCTTTTGCCAATGGCAACGGCGTGCCCGGCTATGCGGTGGGCGGGCTTGGCATCATCAATAACAATGCCGTGGGTGGTGCGAGGGCGGATAGCCTCTCGGTGTCGCCATCGACCAAGGTGGCTGATTACAACATTGACGGCGCGTTGTGCCTGCGTGCCCTGGCTACCGGCAAGGATCCGGTGTCCGGTGCAGTGTTGACCGGCGACATGAAAGCGCAGGCCGACCGGGTGGCCGCTGGCGTCGCACAGGTGCAAGCCAGTGCCAATCTGCGCGGCAAACCAGCGGTGATCGTCGCGGGTCGCTCCGATGCCCTGATCCCGGTCAACCATGCCAGCCGCGCCTATTTCGCCGCCAATCAAAAGGCAGAGGGCGCAACATCCAGGCTGCGTTATATCGAGGTGACCAATGGCCAGCACTTTGACAGCTTCCTCGGCTTGGCAGGTTTCCAGACGCGGTTTATTCCGCTGCATGTGTATTTCAATCGGGCCATGGATGCAGTGTGGAACAACCTGACAGCAGGCGCGCCGCTGCCAGCTAGCCAGGTAGTACGTACCACCCCGCGTGCACTGGCAACAGACAGCCTCGGCGCTTCCGCCCTGCCGGCCTTGGTGACAACCCCACAGACAAGCGATGCAATCAGCTTCAGCGGATCAACCCTGACAGTGGCAAATTGAATCGGCTCTCATTCGGGGCGCACGGTTGATGCGCCCGAGCTTATGTTGTGAGCTACCCATGTGCGAAATTGCTCAGGGACCGTTTAGCGAAAACATTGCTCACCAGAGGAGTGCCTGTCATGCCCCAACTACCCAGTGGTCGCCATGCTGCCGTGGATTCCAGGTTGATTGAGCTGTGGAACGAAGCCTTGCAAGGCCGTCGCGTGCATGAACTGATGGCCATCAATGAGGTGAAGGATCTGGCGCCTTTCCTGCAAATCGTCGAGCTGATTCCGACGAAAGCCGAAGGTCGGTCGCGAGAGACGCTGGCGACAGGCAAGGACATGTTCCCTGCCGATTGCTTTGTCACCAAGGCAACTGGCGTTATGGTGTCGCAGAAAGAAGCGTTGTATGCGCTCTGGCCAGGGATGGACTGCCTGGCTTTCGATCAGTTCTTGGCGTCCCCACAGTTCGTGCAGAACATAGAAGGGATGTTGGGAGCAGTAAAAGATTTACAAGTACGTCTTCGTAGCGAAGGTAATCTGGCGGCGCAGATTGCAGTTGGCTGGTGGCTGGCCGGTTGTCACCCCGCCCAGGAGGATGGGTGGAATGATATCGAATCGACGCATTGGGATGACTACGACCTCCTTGGGGCGCTACTTGTATTCACCCGCGCTCTCAAGCCGGAGGAGTTTCAGGATGACCATGCCGCTTGGGATACCTTGATGCGCTTGAATGTAATGTGGCCCGTGATCTGTGCATACTGCCCGACACTCGTGACCTGGTATTTGGACGCCGATGGTCCGGCCAGAGAGATGGGGTTTCAGCTCCGTCAGACCAGGGCACTTGAAGCCATCGGGGCGCAATCGCTTGGCTGGATACGCGATCAATCAATTGTGTTTGCCAATAACTTGTTTGACTATTTCGATGAAAGCTTGTTACGCAAGATCGATCAGTCTGCACTTGGCATTATCAAGCTGGTGGCAATGGCGTATGTTGACGGTTTCAACGGCGACAATTGAACCCCCGAATCAGCATCTAATGGGCACGCAATTGTCGCAGCATTGCGCTTTTTGACCGGAAAATCGTTTTCGGTAGCGCTTGACCCTGTTCAACGGCTAGTGTGGATGCGCGCCCGTGTTGATGCTTAGACAAAGGGGCATGCGTCAACGCTATTGCCAATCAGCGTGTAGTCGGCGATTCCGCCACGGATAGGAATGCGAGTAGAAATGAAAAACGCCCCGAAAGGGGCGTCTTTGCTACAACACTGGCGGAGAGGGTGGGATTCGAACCCACGGATGCGTTGCCACATCGCCTGATTTCGAGTCAGGTACATTCGACCACTCTGCCACCTCTCCGGCTCGAAGTCGCGCATTATGGTTTCCTGAATCTGGCTTGTCAAGTGTTGTACGTTGATTGCCGGTCAGGCCGCCTGCCATGGCACAATCGCTCCGGTTTGGGGAGTGCCTATGCTGCGTCGATGGCTGATTTGCCTGCTATTGCTGACCAGTGCCTGCGATCAAGCGCCGGAGGAAGAGGCATTCCGCCCGGTGCCGCGATTGCAGGAGCAGGGCGAATTGGTGGTGCTGGTGCGCAATGGCGCCAATAGCTTCTATGTGGATGCCGAGGGCAAGTATGCCGGTCTTGAATATGACCTGGTTACCCAGTTCGCCAAACAGATCGGGGTAAAGGTCAAACTGGTGGTTGCGCCCAAGGTGGCAGATATTCCCGCGCGCCTGTTGCGCGGCGAGGCGCATCTTGGGGTGGGCATGCCGAGCGGGTTGGCCAAGGGGGTGAACATCGGCCCCAGTTACTACGCCTTGCAACCGGCGCTGGTGTATCGCAGTGATGCCAATATGCCGCGCAGTGCGGCTGATCTGGATGGCGTGTTGATGGCGGGGCCGATCTATGTGCCGGCGTTGAAGGCGCTGCAGGCCAAGCATCCTGGCCTGCGCTGGCACGAAGCAGAATACCTTGATGCGGAAGAATTAGTTGAAAAAGTCGCAAATGGCCTGATTGATTATGCCGTTGCCGATCGGCATGCAATCAGCGTTGCACTGAATTATTATCCGGATGCCAGTATCGCTTTTAATATTGGCGACCCTGTACCCTTGACCTGGGGCTGGAGTTCAAGCGTGCCGAATGAATTCGGGCGGCAAGTGAACGACTTTTTCAAACGCGCCCAGAAAGACGGTACCCTGGCGAATCTGATCGAGCGATATTATGGCCGTGCAAATCGCTTGCAGCCAATCGATGCCAGCACGTTTTTGGCACGTCGCCTTACCGAATTGCCGAAATTCCGCAAACATTTCATCAATGCCGAAGCGCAATACGGCACCGATTGGCGCTTGCTGGCCGCACTTGCTTATCAGGAATCACATTGGGATCCATTTGCGACCAGTGCCTATGGGGTACGCGGTTTGATGATGCTGACCAACGATACAGCCGACCGCATGGGGGTTGGCAATCGCCTCGATCCGCTTGAAAGCATCATGGGCGGCGCGAAGTATATTGATGTCCTGAAGAATCAATTACCCGGCAAGATTGCCGAGCCGGATCGCAGCTGGTTGGCGCTCGCGGCATACAATATCGGAACGGCACATCTGGAAGATGCACGCGTGCTGGCGCAGCGTTTAGGCAAGAATCCGAATAAATGGAATGATCTGAAAACCGTTGTCCCCTTGTTGCGGAATTACGAATACTTCAGCACGCTTAAATATGGATTCGCGCGTGGTGGTGAAACGGTCATCTTTGTCGAGAATGTACGCAGCTATTACGATATTCTGGTCCGGTTTGAAAATGCTGCCAAGCCGATGTTTTCGCCATTTGATGAACGTGTGACGGTGGCCAACCCGGATGGCTTGCGACTCGGTATCAATCAGGCAGATGCAGCAAGTCAGGCACATTGACGACTTGATCATTGCTGGCCTTGGTTAACATATTCAATCGTTTGGGGATTTGCCTTGTTGTGGCTTCTTGCGCTGGTGGCGTTTTATGCCGGCATCCAGAATACGCTGGCCGGTGGTGGCTCGTTCATTACATTTCCGACTTTGCTGTTGGCAGGGCTGGATCCGATAGCTGCCAATATCACCTCGACGGTGGCATTGTTTCCTTGCCAGATCACCTCGGGGCTGGCCGGGCGCAAGCTGGTGGAAGGCGTTCCACCGGTACCGTTTCGATGGCTGGTACTGGTCAGCCTGTTGGGCGGAATCGCAGGTGCCTTGCTGTTGTTGATCACGCCGCCGACCTTCTTTGCCAAGCTGGTTCCGTGGCTGGTGTTGTTTGCTACCACCATGTTTGCCTGGGGAAGCTTCGGTCGCCGCTCGGTAGCCGCACAGCGCAAGCTGGCGCCGAAGTGGGTGCTGGGTATCCAGGGGCTGATTGCCATATACGGGGGGTATTTTGGTGGCGGCATCGGCTTTTTGATGCTGGCCATGCTGACCTTGGCAGGTCTGGGCGTCCGCGCCGCAGGAGCCAGCAAGAATATGCTGGCCATGGTAATGAATGCATCGGCCGTACTGATTTTTCTCGGCTCGGGGCAGGTTGTCTGGCATATCGCCGCAACCATGGCGGTAGCGGCTGTTGTCGGTGCCAGCTGTGGAAACTGGTTGTTACACCGTTTGCCGGAGCGCTACCTGCGCATATTCATCGTACTGGTGGGAAGCGTGCTGACGGTGTGGCTATTTGTGCGTTGACATTCCGGCATTGGGCGCCGGCGGGATTTCACTTACCATCGCGCATTCGACCTGCTGTGGCGCCCCCGCCGGGAATCGAACCCAGAATTGCCCCTTAGGAGGGGGCCGTTATATCCATTTAACTACAGAGGCAGGCGGCGCGCATTCTACCGGAATCCGCGCAGTTTGCAGAATGAGCTCACACTGAAGGGATAAGCCAATGAAAATCGTATTGCTTGTATTGAGTCTCATGCTGTCGGTGCTGGTTCATGCCGAGTTGTTGCCGGGTAGTGTGGTACCGGCATTTTCGCTGGCCGATCAAACCGGCAAGACAAGGGCAAGCGATGAGTTTCGTGGAAAATGGCTGGTGCTGTATTTCTATCCCAAGGCCGGCACGCCCGGTTGCACGGAAGAGGCCTGTAGTTTTCGCGATGATATTGTCGTGCTGCGGGCATTGGGTGCCGAGGTGCTCGGGGTGAGTACGGATAGCGTCGAGGCAATCCGCAGTTTCGGCAAGCAGCATGAATTGCCCTTCACCCTGCTCGCCGATACCGATGGCAAGGTTGCCGAGCAATATGGCGCTTTGATGAATCTCGGCGTGGCCAAGTTTGCAAAGCGCTACACCTATCTGATCGATCCAGCCGGGCGGCTGGTCAAGTTCTACAAGGATGTCGACACCAAGACCTATGCCAAGACCATTGCGGCCGATTTACGCAGCTTGACGGCGCGTAAAGACTGAATACACCGGGAGGCGCACCTTGGAATTGACGATCAGCGTACCTGCCTTGCTGTTTCCGGCCATATCGCTGTTGCTGCTGGCCTATACCAACCGGTTTCTCGGCATCTCCAGCGTGATCCGCACCTTGTATGACGATTACCAGCGTGCGCCGCGCGAAAATGTGGCAAGGCAGATCCACAATCTGCGTCGCCGGGTGATTCTGATCCGGCGCATGCAGGCGGTGGGCGTGGCGAGTTTGTTCCTGTGCGTGCTGTGCATGTTTTTCATCTACTTCGGCTTGCAGCACGCGGCGCATCTGGTGTTCAGCATCAGTCTGCTGGCCATGCTGGTGTCGCTGGCGCTGTCCTTGAGCGAAATCCGCATCTCCAGTGATGCGCTCAATATCCTGCTGGCGGACATGGAGCAGGGCGGAGAAGACTAGGCCGGGCTTGCCAAGGGCTGGCTGGTGTGGCTGGGTGGCAGGCGCGGCCTTTCAGGCAGTGTGTGCGTATTGCGTTGCTTGGCGTATATGTGGCGACTGACGATTTTAGTGAGCGGGGTGTGGCTTCTGATGATGGTTGTTCGGCCGTGGTGGCCCAACTATGGCTACAATCAAGGGCTGTGGCCGGTGCGCATGGTATAAGCGCTATCGGATTGCAATGTCAGTAACCACAACATGGGCGTCAAGATCGCTGCGTTAAAATAGTTCGATGCAAACACTCGGTCATTATCGTATCGACGCCCAGGTGGGCCAGGGTGCCATGGGCATCGTCTATCGGGCTGTCGATCAGCGGCTGGATCGCACGGTTGCGCTCAAGGTGCTGCGCCTTAGCCTGACCAGCAGCGAGCGCGCCGAATATGCCGGACGTTTGCAGCAGGAGGCACGCTCGGCAGCGCGGCTCAATCACCCCGGCATCATCACGGTGTACGAGTGTGGTGATATCGATGGCTACGCTTTTCTCGCCATGGAGTTTGTCGAGGGCAAGTCGCTGCAGGCCCTCACCGATAGCGGTGTGCGAATTTCGGTCGGCCGTGTACAAAAGCTGGCTGACCAGCTATTCGGCGCACTGGCTTACGCCCATGAGCATGAGGTGGTACACCGCGATATCAAGCCAGCCAATCTGATGCTGACGCCGGATGGCCGACTCAAGATCACGGATTTCGGCATTGCCCTCTTACCCGCCAGCGATCTGACCCGTACCGGCACCCTGGTCGGCTCGCCACGCCATATGGCACCGGAGCAGATCGAGGGCAAGAAAGTGGATGGGCGGGCCGACCTTTTCGCCGCCGGCATCGTGCTGTATGAATTGCTTACCAATACCCGGCCGTTTGATGGTGAGCATCTGGCCAGCATTGCCTACAAGATCCTGCATGAGCCGGTAGCCGATCTGCGCCAGACTCACCCGGATATTCCCGAGCGTCTCTCTGGCGTGGTGATGCGTTGCCTGGAGAAAGACCCACAGCAGCGCTTCAAGACGGCGCGCGAGGCGCGTGCAGCGCTTCGCGCCAGTGACGGCTCGGCCAAGAAGGCTGATGTGAAACCGGCGCCGGCTGCTTTACTGTCGCCGGGTGTGGAATCGAAGCCGGCAGTGGCACGCAATGGCAAGCAGCCCGTTTTGGCGGTGCCGCGCTGGTCCTTGCTGGTGGGCTTGGGGGTGATCGGGGTAGCGTTGCTGTGGGGGGCTTTTGCCGCCTACAACGCCAATGCGGCAGCGGCACCTGTTCCGGCGGCGCTCACCCAGGTTGCGCCTGTTCAGCCGGAGATTCGCCCGCAGCCGGTTGCGAGTGCGCCAGCTATCGAACCCAGAATCGAAACGCCTGCTCCGGCAGAGCCGAGCAAGCCGGTCCAGCAGGACGACGCGGATAAGGCCGGCGGACTCGGTGAGTCCGCCAAGTCTGCCGAACTGAACAAGCCCAAGCCCAAGCCGAAGGCAAGCGAGCGCGGCCAACCTTCCCCGGCTGCGATGGTGGCGGCCAAGCCGGCATCGGATCCGGCACCGGCGCGTTCAGGCCCGCAGGCGGTGCCCGAGACAGTGCATGCGGAGCCTCAGGCCGATAAGGTCGACAAGCGCACATTCTTGCAGCGCCTGCGTGGCTGTGACGAGCAAGGCAATTGCCCGGTTTCCGCACCGCGACCGACACGCGACAAATAAGCCAGCCAGCGCAAGCCCCTTTACGGTCTCTGGCAGTTGCAATGAAGCCCTCAAGAATAAAGCGCGCCGGCATCCGCTGCCTGCGCGCTTTATCCGGGTCAGTGCCTGACTAGCCTCAGCCCGACCCTGGCTAGCCAGCCTGCTACGCCAGGGCGACCTCAATTCGCGCCAGGGCTTTTTCAAGATTGCCCATGCTGGTGGCGAAGCTGATGCGGAAATAACCGTCGGCACCAAAGGCCGAGCCCGGCACTACCGCGACATCTTGCGCTTCCAGTAGATAGCTGGCCAAGGCCAGATCGGTGGGGGCTGCCAGCTTGCCTTCCCGGTGCAGATTGTCGATTGCCCCGCGTGCGTCGACAAAGGCATAGAAGGCGCCTCCTGCCTTGAGACAGTGCAGGCCACGAATCTGGTTGAAACGTGCCACGACAAACTCATGGCGTTGATTGAAGGCTGCCAGCATCGGCGCGAAGCACTCGGCCTGCGGGCCATTCAGCGCGGCTTCTGCGGCGACTTGCGAAATCGAGGTCGGGTTGGACGTAGACTGGGACTGAATGTTTTCCATCGCCTTGATCAGCACCTCCGGCCCTGCGGCATAGCCGATACGCCAGCCGGTCATCGAATACGCCTTGGAAACGCCATTGAGCAAAATGGTGCGCGGATACAGTTCCGGGCAGGCATTGAGGATGTTGGCAAAGCGGGTGTCGCCCAGCATCACATGCTCGTACATATCGTCTGAGGCAATCAGCACGTCCGGATGGCGCTTCAGTACTTCACCCAAGGCACGTAGCTCGTCGATGGTGTACACCGCGCCGGTGGGATTGGACGGAGAATTGAGTACCAGCAGCTTGGTGCGCGGCGTGATGGCAGCCTCCAGCTGCGCCGGACTGATCTTGAAGCCCTGGTCGATTCCGCAGCTCACCACCACCGGCTTGCCTTCGGCCAGGATCACCATATCGGGATACGACACCCAGTAAGGCGCCGGGATGATCACCTCGTCGCAGGTATTGAGATAGGCCTGTGCCAGATTGTAAAAGCTCTGCTTGCCGCCGCAGGACACCAGAATTTGCCGGGCGGTATAGTCCAGCCCTTGGTCGCGCCTGAATTTGCTGATGATGGCGGATTTGAGGCCGGGCGTGCCGGATACCGGCGTGTATTTGGTGAAACCCTGCTCGATGGCCGCAATGGCGGCTGCCTTGATGTGAGCGGGGGTGTCGAAGTCGGGCTCGCCGGCTGCCAAGGCAATGACATCACGCCCTTCTGCCTTCAGTTTCTGCGCTTTGGCGGTGATGGCAAGTGTGGGAGATTCCTTGATGGCCTGGACGCGATGCGAGAGTTCCATGGCAACTCCTTGATGAGGTGATCGGGGTATTCAACATAGTGGCGGAACTTGCCCGCACCCGGCAATGGCAAAAAAAATGCCGCCGGCGAGGGCGGCATGCGGTCGCTGTCTGACTCAGAACAGATAGGCCCAGATCCAGGTACCGGCGGGATACGTAACGCCATTGACCGATACAGTGCCCGAGGTGCTGGTCGGGGTGATGTTGCCGCCGCTGCTTGCCAGATTCACCACCAGATTGTTGAACACCACATTGTAGGTGGCGCCGCGATAGCTATAGCTGACCGGGCCGTTGTAGCTGCCTGTCAGGGTGCCGTTGCGCAGATCCTGCGACAGGGCGAAGGTCAGCGCACCATTTGCGGTGAAGCCGCCCGCATTGCTTGGCGCATAGTTGTTGAAGGTCAGGGTGCCATTCCAGTTCCAGCTGCTCAGCTGGCCGCTGGCGTCGAGCGTGGTGCAGCTATTGCCGCGCAGCGACATGCCACCGCCGGTGGCGCGTGCCAGAAAGTCAGTATTGCTGTCGATGGCGATGCAGGTGGGCGGTGTGGGGCTGGCTGCTAGCGTGCTTAGTGATACCAGCGTTGCAAACAAGCCGATCAGAAATGCCTTCATGGTGTGCTCCTCGTTTGAAAGGTGCTGAGTCTAGTGGATAGGAACGCTGGTTTGAATGGCCGGAATCACACTGCGCGGCGCATAAAGCTGCGCGGTCGAAAACCCTGCAGGTAAAGCGCGGCGAAATAGACGCAAGCCCCTGCTGTCACCAGTACAGCCAGCTTGAAGGCGCGGACGGTTGATCCGCCCGTCAACCAGTTGCCCAGCAGGTGTTGCGCAATTTGCAGGACAAGTGCCATGGCAGCAACGGCAAAGAGAAGCTGCAGCAAGAATTTTCCCCAGCCAGGCTGAGGGATGAAGGTATTGGTGCGGCGCAATCCCGCGAACAGCAGGCCCGCATTGGCGCAGGCGCCGAGGCTGATCGCCAGGGCAAGGCCGGCATGGGCTAGCGGCGTAAAGAAGAAGAACAGGCTGTTGAGCAATTGGGTAAGCAGCAGTGTGACGATGCCGATCTTGACCGGTGTCCTGATGTCCTGGCGCGCGTAATAGGCGGGCGCCAACACCTTGATGCTGATCAAGCCCAACAGGCCAACCGCATAGGCCGCTAGCGCGCGCTCGGTCATCAGTACATCAAACGCGCGGTATTGGCCATGCAGGAACAAGGTGGCAACCAGCGGTTTGCCGATGACCGCTAGTGCAACGGTGGCCGGCACCGCCAAGATGGCGGTCAGGCGCAGTCCCCAGTCCAGCATTGCCGAGTATTCGTCGCGCTGGCCGCTGGTCTGTAGTTTCGAAAGGCTGGGGAGCAAGATGGTGCCAAGCGCCACGCCCAATACGCCGGTGGGCAATTCCATCAGACGGTCGGCGTTATACATCCAGCTCATGGTGCCATCCGGCAAGTGCGAGGCAAAGTTGCGGCTGAGCAAAACGCTGATCGGTGCGATCGACACGCCGAAAATCGCTGGCCCCATCAATTTAAGCACCCGCCACACGCCGTCATCGCGCCAGTCAAGTTTGGGCCAGGCAAGCATCCCGATTTTCCACAGAAAGGGTAGCTGGAATGCCAGCTGCAACACGCCGCCTATCACCACCGAAATGGCCAGTGCCACGATGGGCTGGCTGGTAAAAGGCGCCAGCAACACGCCAAAGCCGATCATGGAGATATTGAGCAGCGTGGGCGTGAACGCAGGTACGCTGAACTGATTCCAGCAATTGAGTACGCTGCCTGCTAGCGACGACAACGAAATCAGCAAGATATAAGGAAAGGTGATGCGGGTAAGCGTGATGGCCAGATCGAGCTTGCTTGGCGTTTTGGTAAAGCCGGAGGCGGCCAGCATCACGATCCACGGCGAGGCAATCACCGCGATGATGGTGATGATCAGCAAGATGATGCCGAGTAAGCCCGATACCCGCGCCACGAATGCACGGGCGCTGTCATCGCCGCGCTGGGTCTTGTATTCGGCTAGAAGCGGGACAAACGCTTGGGAAAAAGCGCCTTCGGCAAAAATGCGCCGCAACATATTGGGCAGCATGAAGGCGACGGTAAATGCATCGAAGGCCGGACTTGCGCCGAACTGATGGGCATTCATCGCATCACGGACAAAGCCGAGAATGCGCGACAGCATGGTCATGCTGCTGGTGCGGGCGAGTGCTTTCAATAGGTTCATGGGGCCGGCTGGGACAGGGATGTGGTGAATCGGCCCTAGTGTACGCGATCATTGCAATTTGATCGCAGTGTGGGCATAATGCCCGGCTTCGCGATAGTCTTTTACCGGTTTAAGGAGTTGATTTAAATGGCAAACAGCGCACAAGCCCGCAAGCGTGCCCGTCAGGCCGCCTCGGCGCGCCTTCACAATATGAGCCAACGCTCGGAATTCCGTACCGCAGTCAAGCGCGTACTGAAGGCCGTTGAAGCTGGCGACAAGGCCGCAGCTGCTGAAGTGTTCAAGGCTGCATCGAGCACCATCGATCGCATCGCCGACAAGGGCATCTTCCACAAGAACAAGGCCGCTCGTCACAAGAGCCGCCTGGCTGCCGCCGTCAAGGCAATGGCCTAAGCAGGACATAGACAAGCGATTTGCTGGCCAGCATCGTATGTCGAAAAGCCCACTCCTTGGAGTGGGCTTTTGTTTTTTGGGGCAGCAGCCTGAAGTGCGCTGGCTTCAGATGATGCGCATCAGCTTGAGGTAGTCGCTGCGATTGAGCTCCTGGCGGTGGCAGGCATCGGATTCATCGATACTGACATCGATAACCACCTTCACATAGCGGCCTAGCCTCTGCCAGATGGCAATCGACAGCTTTTGCGAGAATTCTGCCTGGTTGTCTTGATCCGGTAGTACGCCTTCACTCAGGGTTTCCACCAGCCAGCCGCCCTTGAATTGACGCTGTGAAATCCACGATGGGCTGTGCCAAACATCGCGCACGGCGGCAAGTACGCGTCGGGGTTCGCTCGAGCCCAGTGGAAAGACCGAAACATGAATGCGGCAGGTCGACATCGGGTACTCCGCAAGACGGCAGGCTGGAAGGGGCTCTGCCATTATCGGCAAGGGAATCTTCGCCATGCAACATTGTCACGCTGATCGGTATGCTAGATTTCAGGCTGCACAACGAGATGACCATCATGACTTCCGAATTGACTCCTCCCTTGCCCCGTATCCTGGTCGTAGATGATTCGCGCATTGTGCGCGCGACGGTCAAAAAGCACCTGTCCACCAGTTTTGACATCATCGAAGAGGCGGATGGCGAGGCCGGCTGGGCGCGCCTGATGGCTGACCCCGACATCATGGTGTTGATGAGCGACCTGAGCATGCCGCGGCTGGATGGCTTCGGTCTGCTGGCGCGGGTGCGCAAGTCGGCTGATCTGCGTATCAAGCATATGCCGGTGATCATCATTTCCGGCGAAGAAGATGGCGAGACGAAAAACCTTGCGGTGGATCGCGGCGCCAATGACTTTGTCACCAAGTCCACCGATCGCGCCGAAATGGTGGCGCGGGTGTCAGCGGCGGTAAAGCTGGCGCGGACCGAGCGCGACCTGCGCCATAGTGAAGAAATGCAGGCGAAGACGGTTACCCTCGATACCCAGACCGGCGTCGGCACCAGCCATCTGCTGCGTCTCGAGGGCGAAAAGGCGCTGGCGCGTGGCGTGCGCTATCACGGCGATACCACGGTGGTGCTGTTCGAAATCGATGAGTTCGATACCTTGTCCGGCGAGTTGGGCGAAAACGTCGCTGACCAGCTGATCGGGCTGGTGGCGAAGATGGTGGCCGGCCGGCTGCGCAAGGAAGAAACCCTGTCGCGCCTTGGTGGCCCGCGCTTTGGCGTGGTGTTGTATGCCGACCTCGATGGTGCGCTGATCTATGCGGCGCGCTTGCGCGATACCATCGCGGCGGCCAAGGTGAATTTCCGCGGGCGGCAGTTGCGTGTTACTGCCAGCGTCGGTATTGCCAATGCCCAGGCTGATGGTGCGGCTTCGTTCGAGCAATTGCTGGCGGTGGCGGCCGAGCGTCTGGCGCAGGCAACGGTAGCGGGCGGCAATCAATTCCAGGCGCCGGCAGCAGGCTCCATGTCGGTGGACCAAGCCTTGGCACTGCTGGCCAAGGGTGAACGTGATCTGGTCATGCCGCATCTCGCCGGCTTGCTCAAGCAGATCCAGCCTTTGCTCGATCTGTCGCACTAAGCTTGGAAAAACAAACGCCCCGGTTTAGCCGGGGCGTTTGTCTTTCAGGTCTTGCTAATGGCCGATCAGAAGAACTTGTAGCCCACCGTCAGGTAATACACCCTGCCCAGTGCATCGGCATAGCGACCGTCGTAGCCGGAGGAGTTACCGGCGCCGGCGTTTTGCAGGGACAGAGGCGGTTTACGATCCGACAGATTCTTGATGCCGCCGGTCAGAGTCAGGTTCTTGAAGCCGGTGTAGCGGGTCTGCCAGTCCAGTGTCGAATACGATGCGACATCGCGACCGGTTGGATCGCAGCCCTTGGTTTTGGCATCGTCGGCAGAGCAGGCGGCGCCGAATGCCAGTGCGCCGCCGAATCCTCCGGTGGCGGTGATGGCGCGGATGACGGCGTCATCAGCCTTGAACTCCTGGTCGTGATAACCGCTCTTGTAGTGCAGGGCAAAGGTATTGGTGAAGGCGCCCCACACATCGGTGAGCGACAAGGTCGTCACCACCCGCGATACCACGTTGTTGTCGTCGCCATAGCGACCCAGGCTGGACTTCCACTGGCCGGTTGCGCCATCGGTATAGCGCGCCTTGAGCATATAGGTACCGGTCCATTGCGCGCTCAGCTTGGTGCCGAAGAATGGCGTGCGGAAGGTGTGGTCCCAATCAATGCCCTGGTATTCGGCACGCGACAGATTGATCGGTTGCTGGCTGAAGGCCCAGGACTTGAATCCGCCGGTCGGGTCGTTGATTACCGTGAAGAACTTCTTGTAAGCGCCGGCATTGGCAAAGGCCGTTGCCTCATTCAGCGGCTGGATCTGATCCTTGATTTCCACATTCCACAAATCAAGACCAAGCGAAACTGACTTGCTTGGCTCGAACCGGCCACCCATCGACCACTGGGTAGAGCGCTCCGGCTTGAGGCCATTGGCACCGGTAGCCTTGTTGCCCTGTTGCAGCAGATCGTATTGGGCTTCGCCCTGGCAACCCAGCGTGCCGGGGAAGGGGCAGCTGTACGTACCGTTGGTGCTGCCGAGGAAGGCGGTCGGATTGGTGATGTCCTGCAGTTCCGGTGCGCGGAAACCAGTGCCATACGAGGCGCGGATCAAGGTGGAATTGTTCGGTGTCCAGCGGCCGCTGATCTTGAAGGTGGCGCGGCTGAACGAATTGCCCTCGGTGGTCGAGCCGTTGTGTTCAGTCAGCGACGTGATATTGCCGGCGGCATCGCGGGTCTCGTCAAAACCCTTGGCATTCTTGGCGGCGCTGTAGTGGTCGTAACGCAGGGCGGTCGATAGCTCCAGCGTCCGGTGGACCGGCAGCAGCAATTCGCCATAGGTGCCCCATACATCGCGGGTGGTGTCGAATGGCAGCTGACCTGCCGAGCCGCCAATGGCGGTATTGGCCAACGAGGTGCCATCGGGCAGGCGGGTGCGATAGTTGGTGCCGCCTTGGTAGATAACGCTAGGTGATCCGGTATAGCCCTGGCGCACGATATCAACGCCGCCACCGAACATGGCGGCGCCCTCCGGCATCTGGAAGGCTTCGCCCGATGCCTTGAGCGTCAGCACGTCCAGCGTCGACTTGGCCTCGTTCAGCTTGCCACGCAGTACGGCTGGCGCCAGTGCGTCAACCGCCGAGCCTTGGGCGGAGTGGAAAGGATCGTACTTGCCGGAGCGGATGATCTCCTTGAACTTGGCGCTATCCACATAGCCCGATACCGCTTCGTCGGTGAACTTCGCTTCGGAGTGGGTAAAGCTGGCCGATACATCCCAACCCAGCCAATTGCCCTCGACGCCGGCAACACCATGGAAGGACTTGGTCTTGTAATCGTCGGTACGGCGACCGGCATCGGCTACCCGCGTCCACACCTGGGCTTGGGTGATGCGATCATGGCTGTAGTTGCCGGGAACCTCCATATCGATGAACGCGGCACGCGCGGCGCGATCCAGTGTCGCATTGTCCAGAATCGAGTAGGGTGAGGCGCCACCTGGGCTGGTGTCGATCACACCCAGTGGCTGTGCTGGCGGCGCATAGGCGGCGCGCATGGTGAAGTCGGTGTAGGCCAGCTCGCCAAAGCCGGTGAACGAGCCGCCAAGCTTGGCGCGGCCGGTCAGAAAGAAGCTGTCGCGCTTCGACTCAGGCTGATTGTCTACAACGGCCGCGTAGTTGTAGCGGCAGCGCGTGCCTTGCTTGATGCCCGGCGCGGGGCAGTCGCCGGTCTCCAGGCGATTCGGGTTGTAGAAGCTCTGGAAATTATCGATGTCGTTATCGAAGGTGATCAGCAGATTGGCGGGAACAGCGTTCGAGCTCCACTGCGTGTACCAGTACTTTTTGCCATTGTTCTCGAACTGGAACACACCGCCTTGCTTGGTGAAATCGCGCTGGCTGGCCAGCAGCTTCTTTTGGTCGTCATGGCTGTAGGACAGCTGGATATTGAAGCCGTCTGTGTCCATCGAGCCAAAGCCGGCGACCAGATTGCCCGAGCTGTTCTCGCCGCCGCTCTTTTGCGGCTGATTGGTGGTGGCACTGACTTCCAGGCCCTGGTAGTTCTTTTTCAGAATGAAGTTGACTACGCCGGCCACTGCATCGGCACCGTAAATGGCTGATGCGCCGTCAGTCAGAACCTCGATGCGCTCGATCGAGGCAAGCGGAATCGATTCCAGATTGACCGCGCTGCCGTTGTTTGCGCCGGTATAGGCTGCAGCCATGCGCCGGCCATTGAGCAGTACCAGGGTGTACTTGCTTTGCAGCGCATGCAGTGCGGCACTGGTAATACCGGCACCGCCGCTGTTCACTGATTGCGACGAGGCAATATAGCCCTGCATCGATGGCAGGTTCTGGATCAGGTCGGTGACCGAGGTGGCGCCGGTCTTGGCAATGTCTTCTTTGGAAATGGTGGTAACCGGAACGGCGCCTTCCTTGGCGATCCGCTTGATGCTTGAGCCGGTGACTTCAATTTTTTCGGTTTTATGCTGGCTGGCTTCATCGGCGTACAAACCGCCGGCAAAGCCGATCGCCGCAACAGCCAGCGCTAGCTGAGTTGCTTTCATCGCAATTTCTCTCCACATCAATTGATAGGCGTGGATGTATTTGCGTAGACGAGCGCCTATTTACACGCTGCGCAGACCCGAAAGTGTGTGCCGCAAGTATTCGCTCAATTGCTGACGATGAACAACTCTATTGTGTTTCTAGTGCAACAATTTGTCTCGAGTGTTGGTTTTTCACACATCGATCGAAATGGTCCGGATCGATGAGCGAAACGATCTGCTGCAAGCGTCATTTCTCAGGTGGCGACTGCTTCGCAGGGCGGGATGGTGCAGCCACACCGGCAGGAAAGTGTTGCTGCGGTTTGTCTCAACAAACCAACATTTCACCGGCCGATGTTGTAAATGTTGGCTAGCCAATTGCGACCGACAAATCGCAGCACGTAGTATGTCCCGGTCTCCATCCGTTTGCGCCTGTTGGCGCTGGCAGGATGGTTTTGTGCAGTTTCCGGTGTTTTGGCCTGACCAGGCCTGTCCGGGTAGCAAACTGACTCACTATTGGGGAGATCACTCTGATGAAAATGAAGCAACTCGCCTATGCAATCGGCCTGATCGGCATTGCCGGCATTTCTGCAGTACACGCTGAAGAGCAGAAGGCGGAGCGTATTGAAGTTACCGGTTCGAGTATCAAGCGCACCGCCAAGGAAGGTGCCCTGCCGGTTACCACCATCACCAAGGAAGATCTGGTGCGTACTGGTGCCACCACGGCACAAGATCTGGTCAGCCTGATTCCGTCGAATTTTGGTGGTACGGTTACCTCCCAAAACGTCGGTGCTACCGGTGTTGCTTCCACTGCTGGCCTGCGCGGCCTGCCGTCCAAGTACACCCTGGTTCTGCTCAATGGCCGTCGCGTTGCCAACTATGCCAGCGGCAACCCTGTTGTGGACTTGAACTCCATCCCCCTCGCGGCAGTTGAGCGTGTGGAAATCCTCCGCGATGGCGCTTCGGCTGTGTACGGTGCTGATGCCATTGCCGGTGTGATCAACTTCATCCTAAAGAAAGACTATCAAGGCGCCGAAGTCAGTGCCTATGGCACCAAGACTGATCAGGGCGGTGGCGATGTCACGGTGTACACCGTGTCGGCCGGCTATGGCGATATCGCCAGCCAGCGTTTCAACATCTTCGCGACCGTTGGCCATGAAGAAGACGATGTACTGAAGTCCGTCGATCGCAAGTTCGCCAATACTGCGGTGCGCGCCGATCTCGGCATCAATAAGGCCTCCCCGCGCAACGGTATTCCGAATTTCCGTTTTACTGACTCGTTGGGCAACTCGTACGCCAACGTCAACCCGTATCGCTACAAGAACTGTAACTTCCCGGAATTCGCCTTGGCGGTGAACGGTGACACTTCCTGTGGTACGGACTTCGTGAAGTTCATCGACATCATCCCGAAGAAGAAGAGCGACAATGCACTGGGTCGCTTCCTGTTCCAGCTGAATGAAGACAATCAATTCTTCGCTGAAGCGATGCAGGTAAAGGACAACTTGGTAGCGCGCTATTCGCCAGCTCCTTACACCAAGAACATGACCTACCCGGCCACCGGTCGCTTCTACCCAACGTCCTTCACCCTGCCCAAGGGCTTGGTTTTGCCGGCAGGTTATAAATTTGCCGACGGCACGGTGACTACAAAGGAAACGACGCTGGATCGTGACCTGGTCGTAACACCGAAGGGCCCGATGACCGGTACCTGGCGTACCGTTGCCGGTGGCGGCCGTGGCGATGTCACCGATACCACTTCGGATCGTTATCTGTTTGGCCTCAAGGGCAATCTGTTCGATTGGGACTATGAGACTGCCTATACCCACGGCGAAAACAAGGTCACCGTCAAGTTCGGTAGCGGCCAGTACAGCTACGAGAAGCTGACCCCGCTGATCAATGCCGGTGAGATCAATGTATTCGGCTCGCAGGACGCCAAGAGTCTGGCCGCACTGGAATCGGCAACGCTTGCTGGCAAACTGCAAAGCGACAGCGTTTCCAAGTCGGATGAATTCGATTTCCGTGCATCCAAGGAAATCTTCCAGCTGGCATATGGTCCGGTCGGCTTTGCCTTCGGTGGTTCCTACCGCAAGGAAACCTTGTCGCAGTTCTCCGCGCCGGTGTTGGCCTCGGGTGACCAGGTTGGTGGTGCTGGTCCGATTCCTAGCGTGACCGGCAGCCGTAAGGTAAACGCCCTGTTTGGCGAATTCTCGGTTCCTGCCTACAAGGATCTGGAATTGTCGCTGGCTGGCCGCTACGACAATTACAAGAACGACTTCGGTACTGCCTTCAACAAGTTCAGCCCCAAGGTTGGCGTACGTTGGACGCCGACCAAGTCCTTGCTGGTTCGCGCTTCGGCCGCGCAAGGCTTCCGCGCGCCAACCCTGTATGAAAACCTGCTGCCGTTTACCGCCGGTAACAATACCAACGGTTCCTACAGCGATCCGTTGCGTTGCCCGAACGGCGTG
>NZ_JAYRLZ010000058.1:0-19069 GCF_041904975.1 Chitinimonas sp.
AGAGTGCCACCAATAATCGCCAGGATCAGCCAGCCGGCTTCAAGTCTTCGGTGTTCTATACCGAGCTGGACCTGTCCTACTCCCTGCTGGAAACCACGCTCAATGCGCAAATCGACTACGGCCGCCAGAAAAAAGCCGCATGGAATGGCGGCGATGCGGTCTGGTGGGGATTTGCCTTGCAGGGCAACTACAAGTTCAGCGACAGCTGGTCGGGCACCCTGCGTGGCGATTATCTGGACAACAGCAAGAATGGCGGTGGCACGTCGGCGCTCTACGGCCTGACCAATGGTACCGATATTGCCAACGGCTTCGGCATCGACCCCGCCTGTTTTGCCGCGGCACAGGCCAACGACCCGACCGACTTCGGCTACAGCTGCAAGGGCGCCAAGCGTAGCTCGCTGGCCGCCGCCCTGCTCTACTACCCGACCAAGCAGGTCATCCTCAAGAGCGAGTTGCGCTTTGACCACGCCAACCTGCCGGTATTTGGCAAGAAGGACGGGACTTACAGCAATAACAACACCTTGTTGGGCCTGCAGGCGGTTTACAGCTTCTGAGCTGTAAACCCGGTAGTTTGTCAAACCCTCAAAGGCAGCCCAGGCTGCCTTTCTGGTTATTCCATACCCACATCAAGTACGCCCCCCTTCGCGAACAGGGAGGGTGACCGTTGTCGCGCGCCGATCCGGTGCCCCGAGCCGGCCAAGGCAGATACCCTGCCTCACTGCATGCAGCTGGCCTATTCTGGTGGGTACACCATCGAGCAGGGAGCGAGCCGTGAGCCGGATCAGCCATCGTGCGTTCCTATTTGGTCTGGCCGCTTGCCTGCTGCTTGGCTGCGTGGGACTTGCGGCCACGCCCACCGGACTTGCTGCAGGCAAAGCTGCCACGCCAGACAACAAGACGATCGTCTTTGTTGCGGCCGACAGCCGCAACGGCGGCATCGTTGCCGCCTATCGCGCATTTCAGGAGGCATCGCGACTACTTGGCTGGCGAGTCCGCATGGTTGATGGGACCGGCAGTGCGGCGGGGCAGGCAAATGCATTGAACAGCGCAATCCATGGCGGCGCTGACGGCATCATAATCGGCGGTTTTGATCCGGAACCGGTACTTGATAGCCTCGCCTGGCACAACGCACCGCCAGTCCCGCTGGTGGGTTGGCATGCCAGCACTGGCGACAGTCACGACATGCGCCTGTTTACCGATGTAGGTTCGGCACCGGGTTCCGTCGCAGAGGTTGCCGTGCGCTTTCTGGTGCAGCAGGCAGAAAAGGTAGGCCGGCAGGCAGGCGTGGTGGTGTTTACCGATAGCCAGTTTGCGGTTGCGCGAGCCAAGACAGCCCAAATCAGCGCCGCGTTGGCCAAATGCACGGCTGCTCATCAATGCCAGTTGCTCGATATTGTCGATCTACCCATATCACGGGCCGGCACGGCTTTACCTGGCGAAGTAGAACGGTTGAACGCGCGCTATGGTCGAAGCTGGACCTACACGCTGGCAATCAATGATGTGTATTTCGACCATATGAGCCATATCCTGGCACGTATCGGGCGGTCGGATATCCGCAATATTTCGGCAGGGGATGGATCGCCCACGGCATTAAGCCGTATCGCATCGGGGCTATCACCACAAATTGCCACGGTGGCAGAGCCATTCAAGGAACAGGGCTATCAATTGGCCGATGAAATGTACCGGGCTTTATCCCACCAGCCACCGTCCGGCTACCGCACCCGCCCCGTCTTGCTCAATGCAAGCACCGCGCCAGGTAGCGAAAACTACTCAGATCGACTCGATTTTGTACGGAAATATAAACGTGCCTGGCATATTGCCACGCCGCTGCATCTCGTTACCGAGTCCAACCCGCCCTTCAATATGCTGATGAACGGCAGCATCACCGGCATTGCCAGCGACAAATTGCGTGAAATACTGGCGCGCAATCAAGTTGCCTATCGTATTGAATTGCTTCCCTGGAAGCGCGCATTTGAAATGGCCGCCCAGCATGATAATACCTGTGTTTATTCAACCGCTCGCCGTCCCGAACGTGAAGGGCGATTCAAATGGGTAGGTCCGCTTGCCTATGATTACTGGGTGTTCTTTGGCCTGCGGGATCACAACTACCTGCTGACCAATCTGGATGATGCGCGTGCCTATAAGGTTGGTACCTACAATGGCGATGTGCGCGATAGCTTTTTGCGTGCCAATGGATTCTCTACCGAAGCCGCCATGGAAGACAAACTGAATCCGCGCAAGTTATTGGCTGGGCGCATAGCGCTCTGGGCATCGAGCAGAACCCGTGGCAACGAGATACTACGTGAAAGCGGGCTGAGCGAGGCTATCAGCGAGCAGTTGACGTTCAGCAAAGCTGCATTGTATTTGGCCTGCAATCCGCAAGTGGATGACTATCTGATTTCCCAACTGGGCGAAACGCTGGAGAAAATGAATCAGGATGGCAGTGCTGCAGATATTGAAAAAAGATATGTCAAATAATGCCCCAGCCTGAATCATTGGTCCCAGCACATCAGCAGAGCCGGCAAAACAAAATCATTCAGATGCGCACAATAAGCAAGGGAGCCTGCTCCCTTGCAACGCGCTTGGTGCTGCGCTTACCTTATGCCGCCCTGTTGAATCACCAAACATGCATGGTTCAGCGCACCACCAATTCTGCCAGCACGCCGCGGGCGGCGGCATTGTCATCGCAGGTCACCGAAATCACCGAAAAATCGGCATGTCTTTGTACCAGGCGAATTCCACGGATATCGACGCCTGCCGTAGCCAGCTGCTGGGCAATTGTCGCCAGGGCGCCCGGTTGGTCGGCTACGCGCAGCAGCAGCGAATCATCGGCCACCACGTGAAAATCCTCCTCGGTCAGCACACGCAGTGCATCCTCGAGTCGGTCGACCGAGATCTGGATGATGGCGTCCTGGCCGTGCACACGGGCCTGAATGTCGGCGATATTGATACCGTTGTCGCCTAGCACGGCCGACAGCTGACCCAAGAGGCCGGTGCGATCGGCCGCCACGATGGTGAGATGGTGCATTAGTGTCCTGCCTTGGAAAAATGCTGCCAGTCCTGGATGAAATGATCGATCTGCGCCTGGCTGACATTGGGCAGGCAGATCAGGTGGGTAATGCCATTAGCGGTCGCCAGCTGGTATTTTTCTTTCAGTGCGCTCGCCACCTTGGGTAGCACCACGGTGATGCAATCAGGGTTGCGCCAGGCATCGGCCCCCAGTGCGCGCAGCTGCTGCTCGGCATAGGCGGCAGTTTTCAAGGCTGACTGCACGCGTGCGCGGATGCCATCGATGCCCAGCGAGCGGATGCGGTACCACAGCATCAAGGGCGTCAGGCCATTGCGCGAGCCGGTAATGGTGGTGTCGAGTGAACCGATATAGGAAATGCTGCGCGAAATGCGCTCGACATTCTGCTTCTTGGCCACCACCACCCCGCAGGGAATGGGCGAGCCGAGAAACTTGTGGCCGCTGATCGAAACCGAATCGGCGCCGTCGGCAAAATCGAATGGCGGGCGCGGCTCAATAAACGGGCAGATCATGCCGCACAAGGCTGCATCGGCGTGGATATAGAACTGCGCCAGCGCCAGTTCATCGATCATGGCGCGGATGCGCCGGATATCGTCGCGCGCCTCGGTCATGGTGGTGCCGATATTGGCGAAGATGATCGGCGGCGTATCGCGGTGCATATGCATGACCTGGCGCAAATCGTCGTAATCGATCTCGCCATTGGGCTGGCTGCGGATCATGATGGAACGCATGCCGAGAAAATGCAGATTCTTCACCACCGAGTAATGGGTTTCCTGCGAGTAGTAGACGATGCCCTTGGGCAGCATCTCGCGCGCCAGATACAGGCCATACAGATTGCCTTCGGTACCGCCATTGGTGACATAACCCCACCAGTTGTCCTGTGGCGCGCGCAGCACCTCGGCAAAAAAGGCAATCACTTCGCGCTCGAACTCGCGGCTGGCGACCTTCCAGGTGGAGTCGGCAAACGGGTCGCCCAGGTTGTTGAGCGGGAACTGCAGAAAGGGAATCAGTTCGCTGTAGTCGAAGTCCTTGGCTACCGGGTAGCCGAGGAAGTTGTCGGTGCGCTCTGCCACTTGCGCCAGCAACTGCTGCAGGCGCGCTTGATCGTGATCGTTCAGTGCCATATCCAAAGCCGATTTCGTTATATCGTTATCGCGCAATGGTAACGCGAGACTGCTGGATCACGAAGCTCGCCACTTGATGCGCGCGCTGACAGACACTCAGGCCTCGGCAAACGCCCGCAGTTGCTCGCCAGCCAGGCGGTAGCGCACCCACTCGCTTTGCGGCGCCGCGCCGATGGATTGATAAAAGCCGATGGCCGGCTCGTTCCAGTCCAGCACGCTCCACTCGAATCGACCGCATTGCCGCTCGCAAGCGAGGCGCGCCAGATACTTGAGCATGGCCTTGCCGGCTCCTGATCCACGATGCTGCGGCGAGACATACAGGTCTTCCAGATACAGCCCCGGCTTGCCCAGCCAGGTGGAGTAGCTGAAAAAATACAGGGCAAAACCAACCGCATGTCCATCAACACTGGCAATCAGCGCATGCGATGGACCGTTGCCCAAGAGGGCCTCGGCGATATCGTCGACAGTCGCTACCACCTCATGCTCGGCCCGCTCATAGATGGCCAGCTCGGTGATAAAGCCGAGAATCAGGCGGGCGTCGTCGGCCCGGGCTGGACGGATATGCAGTTCGCTCATGGGCAGCTTTCCGGAAAATGTCTTGAACAGCCAAACGACGGGCCCGACCGCGCAGACCGGCGACGGCTTCACCTGGCCACACCAACTACACGACTCAGGCATCTGCACGGTGGCATAGCCTGGAAGCAGCCAGCATGAGCCGTGCGCCTATCGCCAGAACGCTCAGGTCTTGGGCAGGGTCACGCCCACCTGGCCCTGATACTTGCCGCCGCGATCCTTGTACGAGGTTTCGCAGACATCGTCCTCGTCGGCTTCGAAAAACAGCACCTGGGCGCAGCCTTCATTGGCGTAGATTTTCGCCGGCAAGGGGGTGGTATTGCTGAATTCCAGCGTGACATAGCCCTCCCACTCCGGCTCGAACGGCGTCACATTGACGATGATGCCGCAGCGCGCATAGGTGGATTTGCCCAGGCATACGGTCAGCACATTGCGCGGAATGCGGAAGTACTCGACGGTGCGCGCCAGAGCGAAGCTATTGGGTGGGATGATGCAATAGCCCTTGCCCGATACGTCGACAAAGCTCGCTTCGTCGAAATTTTTCGGGTCGATCAGGGTGCTGTTCAGATTGGTAAACAGCTTGAATTCATCAGCACAGCGAATATCGTAGCCATAGCTCGAGGTGCCATAGGAGACGATTTTCTGCTCATTGACATAGCGCACCTGGCCGGGCTCGAACGGCTCGATCATGCCGTGCTCTTGCGCCATCTTGCGGATCCAGCGGTCGGATTTGATGCTCATCTTGTGTTTCCTTTATTGCGCCGGAGGCGCCTTGTCTGCGCCGTAGGCAAAGCCGGCCGGCTGAAAGCCTACGCTGCGATAGAGGGTTTGCGGGCCGATCTTGTCGGCCACGATCACCAGGCGGCGCGGGCCAAACGTCGCCAGCATATGGCAGCCGGCCTCGTACACTATGCGGGCAGCAATGCCGCGGCGGCGATAATCCGGGTGCGTGGCCACATTCTGGTAGCGAGCCAGCTCATCATTGGCAAATACGCCGAGATTGGCCACCAGCGCACCATCGAGCCAGGCACCGTAGCCAAAGCCACCACCCGCTTCGCTAAGCAGCCGATAGCGCAACATCTGCGCTTCCTTGAACGGGCGAAAGCTGGCTTCGCTATGAACCGCATCACGCGCCAGTATCTGCAACTCGGTGGCGGCCAGCCATTCGGCCTCATCTGCCAGCGGGCGTATGTCGACACCGGCATGGGCGTTATCGGGCAGCACCGGCTGGTCACAAACCAGCTGCAGCGCTTCGATCACCTCATAGCCGGCCGCCTCCAGCGCGGCGGTATCGCCACGCGCGCCCAGCCAGCCAAAAGCGCGGTGCTGCGACAGGGGCTGTTGCGCCGCGATCTCGGCTTGAAACAGCTCGTCCCAGCGCGGCAAATCGCCCGCAGCAGGTGGCTGCCCGAACAACAGGAAGTTTCCCCACCAGAAGCGCGGGTTCGATGGCGTGCGGATGCGCAGATAGTCACCACAGTCGGCCACTTCGCCATCGGCATGGTGGAAGATCAGATTGCTGTGATAGGCCAGCGATTGGCGAATATCGATCATGGCGCGCTCAGGTGTTCTGAATCACGATTTTCGGCATGCGCGCGGAAAAGTCCTTGGCTCGCTCACCAACCCGTACGGCCACTTTGCGGGCGATCGCCTGGTAGATGGCGGCGGTAGCGCCGTGCGGCTCGGCGGCCACCGTCGGTTTGCCGGCGTCGGTCGACAGGCGTATCGCCATTTCCAGCGGTAGCTGGCCCAAAAGCTCGACGCCATATTCGCCGGCCATACGCGCACCGCCACCTTCGCCAAAAATCGGCTCGATATGGCCGCAATTGCTGCACACATGGGTGGCCATGTTTTCCACCACGCCAATGACCGGCACACCGACCTTTTCGAACATTTTCAGGCCCTTGCGCGCATCGAGCAGGGCAATATCCTGCGGGGTGGTGACAATCACCGCGCCAGTTACCGGCACCTTCTGGCTCAGCGTCAGCTGGATATCGCCGGTGCCGGGTGGCAGGTCGATCACCAGATAGTCAAGATCATCCCAGCGGGTATCGTTCAGCAACTGCATCAAGGCCTGCACCACCATCGGGCCGCGCCACACCATCGGCTGCTCGGCATCGATCAGAAAGCCGATCGACATCGCCTGCAGGCCATGCGCCCGCATCGGCAGGATGGACTTGCCATCGGGCGACTCGGGCTTGCTGCCCTGCAGGCCCAGCATCAAGGGTTGCGAGGGGCCGTAAATATCGGCATCGAGCAAGCCGACCCGCGCGCCTTCCGCCGCCAGAGCCAGAGCCAGATTGACGGCGGTGGTGGACTTGCCGACCCCGCCCTTGCCACTCGCCACTGCAATGATGTTTTTCACCCCCGGCAGCGGCGTCAGCCCGCGTTGCACGGTGTGCGCTTCGATACGGCTCTCCACCCTAACAGCCACCGCGCCGGCGCCAGCCGCACGCAGGGCCGCTTCCACTTGGCTGGCGATGGCGGCATGGCGGCTCAAGGCCGGGTAAGGCAGACAGATGGTCAGGCTGACGCTGGCGCCATCGAGCTTGAGATCGCGTACCGCCTTCATGGTGACGTAGTCGCGACCAGTATCAGAATCGATACAGGTTTTCAGGGCGTCCAGCAGCGTGGCTTCGGTAATCATGGTCATTCCTGGCTTAAAGCCTTATTCCGTGTAACAGGCGAGATCGGTGTTCCGGCATCCCTCACCTGGCCCGATGGGCCACCCGCTCCCGCTTGCGGGAGAGGGGCTTTACATCTTGACGCCAAGCTCGCGCAGGCGTTCCTGCAAGTAGGCATCGGCGGTGTAGCGCTCCGACAGCACCACCTCGCTGCGTGGATGCAGGAACAGCGGCAGAGAAATGCGTGACTTGCTGGCGCCTTCGCCGGTCGGGTTGACCACGCGGTGGCTGGTGGACGGGTAATAGCCACCCGAGGCTTCCTGCAACATATCGCCGATATTGATCACCAGCGTGCCGAAGTCGCAGGGCACATCACGCCATTGCCCATCGCTACCCTTGACCTGCAGGCCGGGCTCATTGGCAGCGGGCAGCACGGTGATCAAGTTGATATCTTCATGGGCAGCAGCGCGCAGGGCACCGGCTGGTTCATTGCCGGTCAGCGGCGGATAACGCAGCACCCGCAGCAGGGTATTGGGGGTGCCGGCAATCATCGAGGGGAGTGATTCGGAAAAGCGCGCCTTCACGGACGGCGGCGCATTGTCCTCGATCCAGCCCAGCAGCTGGCTGGCCAGATCGCTGGCCAGTGCGTAGTAGCGATCGGCATTGGCCTTCAGCGTCGGCGGAATGCGGCCCCAGGGGTAGATATGGAAGTATTCCTTGATGTCCTTGAGCGTCGCGCCCTTGGCGGTCTCGGAAATCTGCGTGGAAAAATAGCCATCTTGCTTGGCCGGATCAAACGCATAGGCGAATTTCTCTTCGCCATCAAAAAACGCCAGCCACTCGGCATAGATGGCTTGCACCAGTTCTTGCGGAATCGGGTGGTTTTTCAGCACGCCAAAGCCGGTACGGTGCAATGACTCGGCAAATTCGGCAGCCGCATTGGGCGAGCGGTAATCGACAACAGAAACAAACATGGGGAAATAGGGCAGAAAAGACGGAAAGACCAATATTCTAACAGGCAGCCATGCGGCAGCGCAGCACGCTCGGCTATAATCGTCGTCCGGCTGATTGTTGCCTTTCAGTACCAGGCAGGCAGCTCAGCCTCGATCCAGTACTTGCTGCAAATAGGCGGCCTTGTTTCATTCCCGCCGCTTGTTTCACCCGTCGCCACTCATTTTTCCAGGACGACCCTATGCCACGCAAAATCCTCGTTACCGCCGCCCTCCCCTATGCCAATGCCCAGCTGCACTTGGGCCATATGCTGGAGTATGTGCAACCGGACATCTGGGCGCGGTTTCAGAAGATGCGTGGCCATACCTGCTACTACTGCTGCGCCACCGACACCCACGGCACGCCGATCATGATCTCGGCCGAGAAGCAGGGCATCAGCCCGAAGGAGCTGGTTGATCGCATGCACGATATACAGCTGCACGACATTAGCGGTTTCGGGGTCGGCTTCGACAATTTTTATACCACGCACTCTGATGAAACCCGCGATCTCGCTTATGACATCTACGCCAAGCTCAAAGCCAATGGCAAGATCAGCAGCCGGGTGATCAGCCAGCTGTACGACCCGCAAAAGCAGATGTTCCTGCCCGACCGCTTCATCAAGGGCGAATGCCCCAAGTGCGGCGCCAAGGATCAGTACGGCGACAACTGCGAAGTCTGCGGTGCCACCTATAGCCCGACCGAGCTGAAGAACCCCTACTCCTCGGTCTCCGGTGCCACCCCGGAACTACGCGAGTCCGAGCACTTCTTCTTCAAGCTGGGCGATTGCGAACAATTTTTGCGCGACTGGACCCGCGGCGGCGCCCTGGTCAATGGCGCGCAGCGTGCCCGCCTGCAGGCCGAAGCCGCCAACAAGATGGATGAATGGTTCGAGGCCGGCCTGCAGGACTGGGATATCAGCCGCGATGCGCCCTACTTCGGCTTCGAGATTCCCGATGCGCCGGGCAAGTACTTCTATGTGTGGCTGGATGCGCCGGTCGGCTATATGGGCTCCAGCAAGAATCTGTTCGACCGCATCGGCGAGAACTTTGCTGACTGGTGGAAGGCTGACTCCGACGCCGAGCTGTATCACTTTATCGGCAAGGACATCCTGTATTTCCACGCCCTATTCTGGCCGGCCATGCTGCAGTACAGCGGCTATCGCACGCCAACGGCCATCAATGTGCACGGTTTTCTGACTGTCAACGGCCAGAAGATGAGCAAGTCGCGCGGCACCGGCATTACCGCCCGCGAATACCTCGATGCCGGGCTCAATCCGGAATGGTTGCGTTACTACTACGCCGCCAAGCTCAATAGCAAGATCGAAGATGCCGATCTGAACCTGGACGACTTTGTCCAGCGCGTGAACAGCGACTTGGTCGGCAAGTATGTGAATATCGCCAGCCGCGCCGCCGGCTTTATCGCCAAGCGCTTTGACGGCAAGCTGGCCACCAGCCTGCCCGATACCACCCTGCTGGCACGCTTGCAAGCGGCAGCCGCAGGCATTGCCGAGAGCTTCGAGGATCGCGAATACAGCCGCGCGGTGCGCGACATCATGGCGCTGACCGACGAAGTGAACCAGTACGTCGATCAGGTAAAACCGTGGGAGCTGGCCAAGCAGGAAGGCCGCGAAGGCGAATTGCACGCCGCTTGCAGCCTGTTGATCAATGCCTTCCGCCTGCTGACCATTTATCTCAAGCCGGTCTTGCCCAAGCTCGCCAGCGAGGTGGAAGCCTTCCTGCAGATTGCGCCACTGAGCTGGGACGATGTCGGCGGCCTGCTGCTGGACCACGCCATTGCCCCATACAGCCATCTGATGACCCGTATCGACCCCAAGCAGGTAGAAGCCATGGTGGAAACCAACAAACAAAATGCCCTGGCCGCCGCCGCGCCAGCCGGCCCGCAGATCGAAGCGATTGCCCCGACCATCAATATCGATGACTTCGGCAAGATCGACCTACGCATTGCCCGCATCGTCGACTGCAAGCATGTCGAGGGCGCCGAAAAGCTGCTGCAATTGACGCTGGACCTTGGCGACCATACCCGTAATGTGTTTTCCGGCATCAAGTCGGCCTATCAACCGGCTGACCTGATCGGCCGGTTGACGGTGATGGTGGCCAATCTGGCGCCACGCAAGATGAAATTCGGCCTGTCCGAAGGCATGGTGCTGGCTGCCAGCGGCGAGACTCCAGGCATCTATCTGCTGAGCCCGGACAGCGGAGCCCAGCCTGGCATGCGCGTCAGCTAGCAAGTCGGCAAACACATGGCGTGTCCACCCGCCCTTGCGCGGGATGGATACGCAGCGCCGTGAGACAACCGTCTTGCGCGCCCACCCGGCAATCCGAACAAAGCAGGCCCGTCCATGTCATTTCCCGTTCTGCGTACGCCGCGCCTGATCTTGCGCGAAATCGTTTCGGCCGATGTTGATGCCCTGTTTGCCATCCATGCCGATGCCGAGGCGATGAAATGGTTTGGCTCGGAACCGATGACCGAGCGCTATCAGGCGCGCCAGCTTGTCGACATGTTTGCCAGCTGGCGACGCGACCCCAATCCCGGCACCCGCTGGGGCATTGCCGAGCGCGAACACAATGAGCTGCTGGGTAGTGTCGGCCTGTTTCGCTGGAACCGCAGCTGGCGCAACTGTGTTGTAGGATACGAGCTCGGTCGCGCCGCCTGGGGCAAGGGCTATATGCACGAAGCCCTGCAGGCCGCGCTGGACTATGGCTTTCGCGAGATGCAGCTGCATCGGGTACAGGCAGAAATCCACCCGGACAACCATGCCTCGATCAAGCTGGCCGAACGCCTTGGCTTCAAGCTGGAAGGCCGGCATCGCCAGCAGGGTTTCTGGCTGGGCCAGTTTCACGACCTCGATTGTTACGGACTGCTGGCGCCCGACTGGGCAAACAAGGACAAGGCTTGAGCATGCAGCTCGATTTCACCCCCGCCGCCATCCTGTTCGATATGGATGGGCTGATGATAGACAGCGAGCGCATCGTGCTGGCGCAGTGGCGCATTGCCGCCGCCGAGCAGGGCATGGTGTTCGACGATGCACTGCTGATCAGCATGGTGGGCCTGCATGAAAAACTGTGCCATGCCTTGCTGAAGCAGCGTTTCCCTGGGCATGACCTCGACAGCCTGTTTGCCCGCACCGACGCCCTGTATGCCGCCGAAGTGGAAAACGGCCTGCCGCTGAAAGGCGGAATCATCGAATTATTGCAATGGCTGGAGCAGATCGGCATGCCACGCGCCGTCGCCACCTCCACCAAGCGCGTTCGGGCCGAGCAAAAGCTGCGGCTGGCTGGCCTCGACCGATTTTTCGAATTGGTGGTCAGCGGCGACGATATCGAGCACCCCAAGCCAGCCCCGGATATCTATCTGCAAGCCGCAGCCCGGCTCGGCGTTGATCCGCAGCGCTGTCTGGTACTGGAGGATTCCGACCCCGGCGTGCGCGCTGCGCTGGCGGCCGGCATGACCGCCATCCAGATTCCTGACCTGAAACCACCCAGCGATGCCCTGTTGGCAATGGGCCATCGAGTCTTGCCTTCACTGCACGAGGCACATCAGCTACTGCGCCAGCGCTTTGCGCAAACCAGCGAGGCGCCGGCATGAAGGCCTATCACCTTTTGATCAAGGGTCATGTCCAGGGTGTCGGTTATCGCAACGCCATGGAATGGACGGCCCATCGTCTCGGCGTGAAGGGCTGGGTGCGCAACCGCAAGGAAGGCACCGTAGAGGCGGTGGTCGAAGGCAATGATGCCTCGGTGGCGCGCCTGCTCAAATGGTGCTGGCAAGGCCCGCCCAATGCCTATGTCACCGCCATCGAAGAAACCGAGCAGGCGCCGGAAGGCTTGCAGGGCTTTGTGCGCAAGCCAACCGTTTAGCAGCATCAAGGCCATACTCTGTGTGGCGTGCCCAGCGCCGGGACGAGCGATACACCGCCCATCCCGACACCGAAGCGATCACACCCGGCGCCAGCTGGTGCCTTGCGCACCGTCTTCCAGCACCACGCCGTGATCGAGCAGCTCCTTGCGGATCCGGTCGGATTCGGCAAAGTCCTTGGCAGCACGCGCGGCGATGCGTGCCGCGATCAGCGCTTCGATCTTGTCTGCCGCGTACTCCCCCTCGCCGGCCTGCCCCTGCAAATACACCTGCGGATCGCGTTGCAGCAAGCCCAGAATGCCGCCCAAGGCCTTTAGCTGTGCTGCCAACTCGCCCGATCCTTGACGATTGATCTCGCCCGCCATCTCGAACAGCACCGCCACCGCCTCGGCCGTATTGAAATCGTCATCCATGGCCGCCTTGAAGCGCTGGCCATAGCTGCTGTTCCAGTCGATCGGCGCGCGGCCCTCGGGCGGGGTGTTCTTCAGCGCGGTGTACAGGCGATCCAGCCCCAGCTTGGCATCACGGATCAAGTCATCCGAGTAATTGAGCGGGCTGCGGTAGTGCGCCTTCACGATAAGGAAGCGCACCGCCTCGCCATCGAAGGCCTTCAGTACATCGCGGATGGTGAAAAAATTGCCCAAGGACTTGGACATCTTCTCGCCCGACAGCTGCAAAAAGCCGTTATGCATCCAGTAATTCACATAGGCATGGTCGTGGCAGCCTTCGGACTGGGCGATTTCGTTCTCGTGATGCGGGAATTGCAGGTCTTCGCCGCCACCATGGATATCGAAATGGCTGCCCAGATGGTGCTCGGACATCACCGAGCATTCGATATGCCAGCCCGGACGGCCGGGGCCCCATGGCGACTCCCAGCTTGGTTCGCCCGGCTTGGCGGCCTTCCACAGCACAAAGTCGAACGGGTCACGCTTGTGCGGATCGACTTCGACGCGCTGGCCGGCCTGCAAATCATCCAGCGACTTGCCCGACAACTTGCCGTAGCCGGGGAATTCACGCACCGCGTAGTACACATCGCCATTGTCAGCCGCATAGGCGCGGCCCTTGGCGATCAGCTTCTCGGTCATGGCGATCATGCCGTCCACATGCTGGGTAGCGCGTGGCTCGTGGGTGGGCGGTAGCAGATTCAGCTGGGCGAGGTCGGCGTGCATATCGGCAATGGTTTCATCAACCAGCGCCTCGGCGCTGATGCCGCGCTCCAGCGCCCGCTTGATGATCTTGTCGTCAATATCGGTGATATTGCGCACATAGCTCACCTCATAGCCCGATGCGTGCAACCAGCGATAAATGATGTCAAAGGCAGCCAGCATGCGGGCGTGACCGATATGGCACAGGTCGTACACCGTCATGCCGCATACATACATGCGCACCCGGCCGGGTTCGATGGGCGTGAAGACCTGCTTTTCGCGGGCCAGGGTGTTGTAGACGGTCAGCATGTTCTTATCCTGGGGAGAGTGGTACGGCGAAACAAAGCGCGCATTCTAGCGCGTGATGCAGAACGATGTGCCGTGGTCATCGCCCTGCATGCATCCAGAACACAAAAAGCAAAAAGGCCGGTGATGTCCCGGCCCTTTTGCTTTTTGCACTGACTGGCTTCAACCCAACAGTACGTCTCTTGATACCCCCTGGCGCCGCAAGAGCCGCCGGAGGCTCTCCAGTGCCTCGATCTGGATCTGCCGGACCCGCTCCCGCGTCAGTTGCAGGTGCGCCGCCAGATCCTCCAGCGTACAGATATCGTAGCCATTGAGCCCATAGCGCCGCTCGATCACCATGCGCTGCTTGTCATTGAGCTGCCTGAGCCAATCGCGCACATAACGTTGCACTTCGGCATTCTGCAGGATCATTTCCGGGCCGTCGTGCTGCTCGTCCGGTATCGACTCACCGATACTCAGCATCGGATCGATATCGAGCGGCGCATCCAAGGACGCCATGCGCTCGTTCAGATTCATCACCCGGCGCACATCTTCCACCGGCTTGCCTACCTGGAACGCCACTTCATCCAGGGTCGGCTCACGCCCCAATTGCGCTTCGAGATGGCGCTGGGCACGCAGATAGACGTTCAGTTCCTTGATCACATGCACCGGCAGGCGAATGGTGCGCGACTGGTTCATGATCGCCCGCTCGATGCTCTGCCGTATCCACCAGGTGGCATAGGTGGAGAAACGGAAACCGCGCTCCGGATCGAACTTTTCCAAGGCGTGCATCAGGCCGATATTGCCTTCTTCGATCAGATCAAGCAGAGCCATGCCACGGTTGATGTAGTGCTTGGCGATATTCACGACCAGACGCAGATTGTGCTCGATCATCTTCTGGCGGGCATCGAAATCGCCCTGAACCACGAGGCGCGCCAGGCGGCGCTCCTCATCCGGCGTCAACAGGGCATTGTGACCGATATCGTTCAGGTAAATCTGTGTCACATCGCCAGTTGACTCTACCGAGTAATGCTCGGCCTCTTCCGGCTTTTCCTCGGCTTCTGCCTCGGCGGCTTCTTCTTCCTCTTCATCCAGCAATGCTTCTTCAACCAGCTCATCATCAATGGTGTCGAGACTTTCGTTCATGGCCTAGCCCGCCGTCAGGAATTTCGTTGGATCAACCGGCTTGCCGAAGCGCCGGATTTCGAAATGGAGCTTGACCTGCTCCGCATCGCTGTTTCCCATTTCTGCAATCTTGTCTCCCTTTTTCACGCTATCACCTTCCTTGACCAACAACTGGCTGTTATGGGCATACGCCGACAGATACATCTTGTTGTGTTTGATGATGACAAGCTTGCCGTAACCACGCAGGCCAGCGCCGGCGTAGACGATTTTTCCCGGAGCAGCCGCCTGAACCGGCTGACCCAGCTTGCCGCCAATATCGATTCCTTTGGCAGCATCAGAGAATGGGGTGATCACTTTCCCGACCGAGGGCCATGCCCAGGCGATTTCATCATCGCCGCCGGCGGTCACCGGCTTGTTGTCTGTAATCGGCTTGGATTCGGCCGGCTTTACCTCGATTGGCTTCACCTCGACCGGTTTGGCAGCGACCGGTGCATTGGCGGCAGGCCCGTCGGCCTGGCGGGCGACCGTTTCCGCATCGGTGCCGGGAGAGGCCTTGATCGCCTTCGGATACGCCAACGTTGCAGCCTTGGCACTGGCAACGACTTCGCCGACCGGCTTGAGCGGGCGAACCACGACGGCGGCACCATCGCCTGCCGTCGCGTCATCGGCCGGATCGCTCAGGCGCAGTAGCTGATCAACCTTGATCAGATTGACATCAGCCAGCTGGTTCCATGCCGCCACTTCCTTGTAATCAAGGCCGTTTTCCAGGGCAATGCTGTACAGCGTATCGCCCGGCTTCACCGTATACACCTTGCCACCGCGTGCTTCGGCCGATGAAGGGGTAGCTGGCGCGGCTGCAGGCCGCACACCGCTGCTGGGGCCGTTTTGCACCGGCGCGGCTTTGGGCGTTGCCGGAACGCCGGAAGGCTTGGTCTTCTCGACAATGGGTGCAGGCGCGCGCGCCGGCTGAGTCGCACAGGCGGCGAGCAACAAAGTGGACGTCAGACCAGCGATACGACTTAACTTCAACTCGTTACTCCCTCTTATGATTTTGGCGCGTAGCGAGCGATAACAACACCTTAGCACCAAGATGACAGTATTACTGAAGCTAGGCAAGGCCCGGCAACATGGGCACAAAGCGCACCTTCTCCAGCTTGCTCTCGGAAAAACCGTCGTTGGTGCGCTCGATCATTCGTAATTCCTGATTGACTGTACCTATCGGGAAAACCATCTTTCCCCCAGTCGCCAGCTGGTTTAGCAGGGATTCCGGCACAAAGGCCGGCGCCGCCGCCATGACAATGACATCGAACGGCGCAGCCTCGGCAATGCCCAAAAATCCATCGCCGTGACGCAAGCGAGTGTTGTTAATCCGCAAATCCCGCAGTCGAACTCGCGCTTTGTCCAGCAATTGTCCAATCCGTTCAACCGAGTAGACCGTTTTGAACAGCTGCGCCAAAACAACAGTCTGGTAGCCGCAACCGGTGCCGATTTCCAGCACCTTGTCACGATGTGGCGCAGTCAGGGCCAATTCGACCATGCGCGCCACGATATAGGGCTGGGAGATCGTCTGGCCCAGCCCGATCGGCAAAGAGGCATCGTCATAGGCGCGATGCGCCAATGCCTCGTCGACAAAGATATGGCGCGGCGTATTGCCCATGGCCGCCAGCACTTCCTCATTGCGTATGCCTTGCTGGCGCAGGCGATCCAGCATGCGGCCCCGCGTGCGCGCCGACGTCATGCCGATGCCGGAAAAATCATGCTTCATGCGAGCCAGCCGGCTAGGAAGTCCAGCTGTTTGAAGGCGGTCAGATCAATCTGCAAGGGCGTGATTGCCACATAGCCATTGCTGACAGCCCAAAAATCGGTGTCTTCCGCCGCATCTTGCGCCGATCCGGGCGGCCCCACCCACCAGATGGTCTCGCCACGCGGGTTTTGCGCTGGAATAACCGGCTCGGCCTTGTGGCGCCGACCCAGTCGGCACACTCTTACCCCCTTCAACTGCTCGTATGGCAAATCAGGCACATTGACATTGAGCAGCATGGCGCCGCGCCAAGGGTCTCGCTGCAAGCGCTCGACCAGCTCCCTGGCGATGCGCGCAGCGGTGGCGTAATGCAGCGGCGGACGACCCGCCAAAGACAGCGCAATGGCCGGCACCCCAAGCAGATAGGCCTCGGTCGCTGCCGCCACCGTACCGGAATAGATGGTGTCGTCGCCCATATTGGGCCCGGCATTGATACCGGTCAGCACGATATCGGGCGCCTGCGCCATCAGACCAGTGACGGCCAGATGCACGCAATCGGTCGGCGTGCCGTTGACATAGGAAAAGCCTGATGGCGCCTGCCTGACATTCAATGGCCTGTCCAGGGTCAGCGAGTTGGAAGCACCGCTCCGATCGCGCTCCGGCGCCACCACGGTAACCTCGCCCACCTTGCCAAGTTCGGCCGCCAGTGCGGCGAGACCAGGTGCGAAATAGCCGTCGTCATTGCTTAAAAGAAATTTCATCATGCTCCCTCGCGCGGTTTGTTGGGGCGGACAGCAAGCTACCGCGTCATCGACGGCTATTCTACCTGCCGCGCGAGGCTGCATGAAAGGCGCATACGGCAAACCCTCGTCGGCCGATGCTTCCGGCAATGCAATCCTGAAGCGGCGGCCCACTCACTGGCGGCAAAAGACTGGCTAAAGGCAAAAAAACGGGCCGATCGGTCGGCCCCCAGGTCATTACCCCATTTGTTGACACACACTCGGCGCTCAGCTACCTGCCGGCCGTGTTGTAGCCTTGAGTTGCTCATGCAATTTATCCATGCGTGCCAAGGCATCCTTGATGTGCTGGCTGGCAATGCGCTTTTGCTCAAGGCTCAGGCTGTCGTACAGCGCCAGCCAGCGCTCCTTGGCCTGCTCGCGCGCCTTGCGGCCAGCGGCCATCATCGCTTCCATTTGCTGATCTAGACTTGCCAGATCCATGACATCCTTCTGCCCCTCTTGCCGCATGATGGCGCGCATGCGCTGATGATCGGCCGCCATCGCCTCACGCGCCGCCTTGCTGGCCGCTTCAGCGGCTGCCCACTGGCTGTCCTGCTCGCTGCTGAGCTTCAATTCGGGTCGCGCTTCCTGCAAGGCCGCCAGAATCGGGTGATTGGCGAGCAGCCTGTCAGGCGCAGCACCTGGCGCTGCCTGTGCGGCAACGAACATGGCGGCGAAAAGACCCAGGGCAAGGCGGGGTAGTAAGGGCTTCATCAGGAACTCCAGGCTAGGCACGACGAGCTGGCTACCTTAAGGGCAAACGGTAAATCATTCATTGCCCGGCGCGTCAATTGTGTAAGTACATGTAACCCGGCGTGTGACCACGATCGACGCGGCCGGTTCAGCACACCTAACGCACCTTCACCTTCATGGCCCGCTGAATCTCGCGATTGGCATCGCGCTCGCGCTCGGTATTGCGCTTGTCGTGCTGCTTCTTGCCCTTGGCCAGTCCAATTTGCAGCTTGATGCGCCCGGTCTTGTAGTGCATATCCAGCGGCGTCAGGGTGTAGCCAGCACGCTCCACCTTGCCGATCAGCTTGTTGATCTCGGCCTGGTTGAGCAGCAATTTGCGCGATCGGGTCGGGTCGGGCAGAACATGGGTCGAGCAGGAAGTAAGCGGCGTGATATGGGCGCCGAACAGATAGAAGGCGCCATTGCGCAATACCACATAGGCTTCCTTGATCTGAACCTTGCCGGCGCGGATGGACTTGACCTCCCATCCTTCGAGTACCAGGCCGGCCTCGTACTTCTCTTCGATGAAATAGTCGTGAAATGCTTTTTTATTGTCGACAATGGACATGGCTGGATACGGCAGACCGGGCGCGGTAAAGTCTGGTGGCGGCGCCTTTGCGCCCTTTAAACAGAAGTTACCCTGGCCGAATGCTTTCATTCGGCCAGGGTGCGTTCCTGAAATCGGCGCGCCACATGCGAAACGCCGATATTAACCGAATCACTCCCACCATGCCCGCACAGACCAAACGCCTTTTTGTCATTTACGCCGGCGGCACCATCGGCATGCAGGCCAGTCCGGCCGGCTATAGCCCGGCGCCAGGCTATCTACCCGGCGAACTGGCGCGCCTTGCCGCCCGCACACCCGGCTTCCCTGCCTATACCCTGAAGGAATACGCACCGCTGATCGATTCGTCGAATCTGCGGCCCGAACACTGGAACGCCATGGCCGACGACATCGCCGCGCATTACGATGAATACGACGGCTTTGTGGTGATTCATGGTACCGACACCCTCGCCTATACCGCATCGGCACTCAGCTTCATGCTG
>NZ_JAYRLZ010000371.1:0-3344 GCF_041904975.1 Chitinimonas sp.
GAAGGTGCCGGTAAACAGCTCGAAGCTGTCATCCAGATGGCTGAGCAGCCACTGCCAGCGGGCGTGGATCTGGCGGATGGCCGCCAGGGCGGCTTCGCGGCGATCGCCGATCAGCTCTTCGTGGCTGACGGCGGTATCGCCGGCATCCACCATCAGCCGGCCCTGGCTGAAGAAGCCATCGAGCCGCTCCAAGAGCTGCAGCTTGTTCTGGATGCTCAGTTCTATATTGATGCGCTCGATACCGTCCGAGTAATCGCCAAGGCGTGGCAGTGGAATCACCACGTCTTCATTGATCTTGAAAGCATTGGTATGGCGGGCAATGGCGGCGGTGCGGCTGCGGTCGAGCCAGAATTTCTTGCGCGCCTCGCCGGTGACGGCAATAAAGCCTTCGCCGCTGCGGGCATTGGCGATACGCACTACCTGGCTGGCGGCCTCGCCGACCGCATCTTCGTTATCCGACACGATATCGGCTAGCAGCACCATTTTCGGACGGCCCTTGGACTTGGCCTTGGTGGCATAGCCGACGGCGCGTACATAGCGCCAGTCAAGGTGCTCGAGGCCGGCGAGGATGGCGTGCGGATGGGCGTCGATGAAATTCTTGATCTCGACAATGGCCGGGGTGGCCTCGGCCACTGTGCCGAAAAATTCCAGGCAGACTGTACGCACATGGCTGGGCATGCGATGCAGGACAAAGCGCGCCGAGGTGATGATGCCGTCGGTGCCTTCCTTCTGCACACCGGGCAGGCCGGCGAGGAATTTGTCGGTGACGTCCTTGCCTAGCCCTACCTTGCGAAAAGCGGGGCCGGGGATGGACAGCGTTTCTTCCGCGATCAGCGTCTTGCCATCGGGCTGCAGGCGCCGCAGCTTGAAAGTGGCGACATCCACATCATGAATCTTGCCGCGGTTGTGGTTGATACGTTCCACAAACAGCCAGTTGCCATCCGGGTCGACCATCTTCCAGCTGACCAGGTTGTCGAGCGCCGTGCCCCATAGCACCGCTTTCTTGCCGCCGGCATTCATCGCCACATTGCCGCCAATGCAGCTGGCTTCGGCCGAGGTCGGGTCTACCGCAAATACCAGACCCTCGGCTTCGGCGGCTTCCATTACCCGCTTGGTGACCACGCCGGCGCCGCAATTGATGGTGGCGACTTTTTCGGCTTGCGCACCATCACCCATACTGACGCCGGGCAAGGTGATGTATTCAACGCCATTGTGGCGATCGAGCTTTTCGGTATTGATCACCGCCGACATCGGCGTCAGCGGCACGGCGCCGCCGGTGTAACCGGTGCCGCCGCCGCGCGGGATGATGGTCAGGCCCAGCTCGATACAGGCTTTGACCAAGTCGGCCATTTCATCTTCATGGTCGGGGTTCAGCACCACAAACGGATATTCCACCCGCCAGTCGGTCGCATCGGTGACATGCGATACCCGCGCCAGGCCGTCAAAGCAGATATTGTCGCGCCGGGTCAGGCCGCTCATGCGCTTGAGTACTTGCTTGCGCAGACTGGCGGTGGCATCGAAGGAGGCATCGAACTGGTCGATGGCGGCGCTGGCCTTGGCCAGCAGCTCGTCAACCTGCGGGTTGTCGCCGCGCCGCGCTGCGATTTCGCGCAGGCGGTGGCGCATCGCTTCGACCAGCAAGGCGCGCCGCTTCGGGCTTTCCAGCAGGTCGTCTTGCAGATAGGGGTTGCGTTGTACCACCCAGATATCGCCGAGCACTTCGAACAGCATGCGGGCAGAGCGGCCGGTCTTGCGCTCGCCGCGCAGGCGCGCCAGCACTTCCCAGCTGGATTCGCCGAGCAGGCGGATAACGATCTCGCGATCGGAGAACGAGGTGTAGTTGTAAGGTATTTCGCGCAGGCGGGGGGCTTCGGCGGCCATCGGCTGGACCATGTGGCAATTGAGTCGGGAGGTCGATTCTAGCCGAAATGTTGCGCTGCATCGAACCGCCTGCCAATTTATTGCAGCGAATAAACCCTATCAAAATCAGGGAATTAGCGCGGTTTGATTGACGTTTACGTCAGTCGCAGATGGTCTTGGGCATGGTGCGACACATCGGGCTGGCGTCACCCGGTGGGCATAGGGCATTGATTTCATTGATGCCGACCAGCTTTTGCAGATCGCGCAGGCCCTTGCCCTGCCAGTAAACGCCGAAGCCATTGTTCAGCGACCAACGCACGCCGGCGCCTACCGCATCATTGTTGCGCTTCACGCAGGCGCCGCTATTGGTGCTGGCGGCATAGGCGCGCTGCTCGATGGCGCGCAGCATCTGCTCGTTGGCCAGCTCTTCCGGGCTATCGGTTTTCAGGGTGCGCGGGGCTGTGCTCGATGCCATCAAGGGCAGGCTGCGGATCAACACGGGCGAAACGGCCGAGGCGGGCGTTTCTTCGAGCTGTTTTTCCAGGGGGGGCAGGCGTAAATCGAGTGGCGGGCGGGGCAGAGGCTTGGGTATTCGCAGACGGTCATCCGGCCCGGCGCAGACCAGCAGGCTGGCGGAAATCACAGAGGAGGCGAATACCGTGGTGGACCGCATGGCAAGAATATATTAACCGCGAACCACCACTATAGCCTTGCACCGCCGGCTTGACTAGACAGGCCGCCTGCCGGGCCATCCAGCCCAGCCTTCAGGCGAGGAACAAGCGATAGGCCGGGTTATGGCGTTCGTCGGTATAGCGGTAACCAAGTTCGGCCAGAAAGCCCTGCAGCGCCGCCTCTTCGGACGGTGGCACCTGCATGCCGACCAGCACCCGGCCGTAGTCGGCGCCGTGATTGCGGTAGTGGAACAGGCTGATATTCCAGCCGCGCCCCATATGGGTGAGGAAATTGAGCAGGGCGCCGGGGCGCTCGGGAAATTCGAAGCGATACAGCAGCTCGTGCTCGATCTGCGGAGCGCGGCCGCCCACCAGATGGCGGATATGCAGCTTGGCCATTTCATTGTCGGTGAGGTCCAGCGCCTTCAGGCCGGCGGCGTTGAGCATGGTGACCAGCTCGGCCGCCTCATGGCGCGCACTGATTTTCACCCCGACAAAAATATGTGCCTCCTGCGGGTCGGCCGCACGATAGTTGAACTCGGTGATGGCGCGGTTGCCCAGCAACTCGCAAAAATGCCGGAAGCTGCCCGGTTGCTCGGCAATGGTGACTGCCAGGATGGCCTCGCGCGCCTCGCCGATCTCGGCGCGCTCGGCGACATGGCGCAGCCGGTCGAAATTCATATTGGCGCCGCTGGCGATGGCGATCAGCGTGTCGCCCTGGCTGCCCTCGCGCTCCGCCCAGGCCTTGAGCCCGGCCAGTGACAGGGCGCCAGATGGCTCGAGGATGGAGCGGGTATCTTCGAATACATCCTT
>NZ_JAYRLZ010000059.1:0-19037 GCF_041904975.1 Chitinimonas sp.
CAGTTCATTCTGGTCGGCCGCATTGAATGGCACATACATCTTTACCCGGAACAGACGATAGATGCTGGCGTCGATCGGTTTGTCATTGCGCTGCGAGATCAGGTAAACCGCCGGATCGCTGGAATTGGCGCCGGGCGGTGCCGGCGTATTGGTGCCGCGCAGGAAGTGGCCAGTCACACCAAGCTCGGGAATGCTGGTGACAAAGTCGGCACTACTCAAATTATCGAGCCGCGGCGTCGATAAGCGGCTGCGCATATCCCAAGGCTGGCCCAGTACGGTGCGCGCATAGTCATTGCCCGATTTGAACGAGGGCGCCAGCAGGTTGATTTTGGGCGGGTTGTTGACCTTGACCGTATCGCTCAGATAGGCAACCGTGGTGTCGGGCGCGGTATTGCTCTTGCCCAGACGTACCGACACCAGCTTGACCACTGCACCACTGGCATTCGGTCCGATCAGTGGATTGATCTGCAAGGTGCGTATCTGTCCGGTCCAGGTGGCGTTTTGCCCCAGATCGATCACATATTCGTTCAGGCCCGCCTTCAGTGGGGTGAAGTTATTGTGCGATACCGGCGACACCGGCTGCTCGCCCCAGTAAACCAGCAGGCCGGCCGTCTGCGCCGGCAGCACCGGGATATCCATTTTCACCCGCAGGTAGCGATACTTGGCCGCATCGATCGGCCGGGAGGCCGGCACATCGAGCAGCAGCGCGCTGCCGGTACTGGTCAGCGTGCCTTCGAACTGGCCGTTCTTGATGCCTTCCAGGGTCCAGCCACTGCGCGACGCCCAGTTGAAATCGAGCAGGCTCTTGAAATCCCAGGCGGCACCGCGCGCAAACAGCGCATAGTCATCATCGGCGATCGGCGCCACCTTGTAGCTACCCGGCGCGAGACTGGACAGATCGAAACTGCCATCGCTGCCCGGCGCCACGGCGGCAATGGATGATTTGCTGCTGTCCACCGCATCGCTGAGCACGATGGCGGCCTTGTTCAACCGGCTGTCCTTGAGGCGCGAGCCGGTATCGGCCGGATCGACCAGCCGCACCCAGGCCAGCTTGAACGGGGTATTGCAGCTGAAGGTCGCACTGGCACCAAGGCAAGGGTCGATGCGCAGTCCGGCCATCTTGCCAGTCCACGGGCCGGCCCAGCGCTGATTCGGACTGGCCTTCAGACTGGCCAGATCCAGGGTGTAAAGATGCCAGCCCGGATAGACATTGAACAGCGCCGACTCGCTATAGCCGGCATCGAACTGGGCAATGGTGTCGCCACCCACATGCCATACCACCCGACCCAGCCTATCCCCGGTCGGCAGCGTGTCCGGCAGCCACATATAGAAGGACAGCTTCGAGTAGCGGCTGGCGTCGATCAGCTGCTTGGGCTTGTCCAGGGTGGCGGTGGACGAGGGTATCTGCGGATACAGGGCCCAGTAGTGCGGGTCGGTATCGCGCGGGGTGCCGGTGAATACCCTGCCGCTGACCGTCGCCGCCTGTAGATTGTGGGTCCACAAGAGCGGGTAGACCACGCTCGGGTCGCTCATATCCCAGGGCTGGTTCAGCTCCACCGTGGCGAAGTCGGCGGCAGCGCGCACCAGGATATCGGCGGCACAGGCGGGCTGCGCCATGCCGACCAAGGCGGCGCACAACAGGGATTTCCAGCGAAGGCTGCTTGATTGCATGACGACCACTCCACAAAGCAATGATTTGCTGCGAGAACTGCATCCAGCGCGGAACGGCTGGCTGATGGCAACACCGCCTCGTTATAGGCGATGGATTCCCTCAGACAAAAGGCAGTGGCCGCCCATATTGCGGCGCTGCTTACGCAGCGTGGTAGCGGCGATACCAGTCAACAAAGCGCGCCAGGCCCTCGCGCAAAGGCGTCGACGGCGCAAAGCCGGTCATCGTGTGTAATTCACCGGTGTCGGCATAGGTGGCCGGCACATCACCCGCCTGCATGGCAACAAATTCCTTGATCGCCGGCTGCCCGATGGCAGCTTCCAGCGTGTCGATAAAGGTCAGCAAAGGTACTGGTGAATGGTTGCCAATGTTCAACAAACGCCACGGCGCCCAGCTCTGGTCGGCCCGTGAACCATCACCACCCGGCGCAGGAGGTTGTGGCAGCAGCTTGACCACGCCATCGACAATATCGTCGATATAGGTGAAATCGCGCTGCAACATGCCATGGTTGAACACCCGAATCGGCTCGCCCGCCAAAATGGCGCGGGTGAACAGCCAGGGCGCCATATCGGGCCGGCCCCATGGGCCATACACGGTGAAAAAACGCAGGCCGGTGCACGGAATGCCGTAAAGATGGGCATAGGCATGGGCCATCGCCTCATTGGCCTTCTTGGTGGCGGCGTAAAAGCTGACCGGATGATCGGTGCAGTCGGTCTCAGTAAACGGCACCTTCTCGTTCTGGCCGTAGACGCTGGAAGTGCTGGCATAGATCAGATGCTGCACCGGATGCTGGCGGCACGCTTCCAGCAGATTGGTAAAGGCGACGATATTGGCCTGCACATAGGCATGCGGGTTTTGCAGCGAATAGCGGACGCCCGCCTGGGCCGCCAGATGGATCACCGCATCGAAGCGCTCGGCGGCAAACAGGGCCAGCAGCGCCGCATGGTCCACCATGTCCAGCCGCACAAAGCGAAAGTCGGCCAGCGGCGCCAGTTGGGCCAGCCGCGCCTCCTTGAGGCTGACCGGGTAATAGTCGTTCAGGCTGTCGATGCCGACCACCGTATGGCCTGCTGCGCACAGCGCCTGCGCCGTATGCATGCCGATAAAGCCGGCGGCGCCGGTAAGCAGGATTTTCATGGTTGTTCCGTCAATGCGCAAAAATGCGCGCAAAAGCGCTGATCACACCGGCTGGCCGGGCAAGGCTGGATACAAAAACAGGTCGGCGCCATCATGTCGATTTGGCTCCTGGCGTGGGCGCGCCCCGCTCGGGGCTTGCGGCAGGCTCGCCAACGGCCCGCCAGCGCGCCATCAGCTTGGCGTACTTCACAAAGGCAAAGAAGCTGCCAATGGCGATATGGGCAAAGCCGGCCGCACCATCGAGAAAACCGAGCCGGAAAACGTAAAAACGCACAAAGCGGGTCAGCGGTGACAACAGCAACTTGCCGGGGCCAGCCCGCTTGCCAGCGGCAAACAGGGCATCGGCCTGCAGATCGGTATAGCGGTTCTGCTTGGCCAGATAGCTGCTCAGGTCCTCGGCCGAATCATGCAGCAGGTCGCCGCGCAGATGGCCGATGCGAGCGTGGCTGACCACCACCTTCTCGTGTACCGCATCGTCGCTCCAGTGGGCGCGGCTGCGGTCGAACAGGCGCAGGCATGGGTCGGGGTAGGCCTCGCCATGCTTGAGATAGCGACCAAAAAAGCGATTGCGCCGGTTAAACCGGTACGCCGGGCAATCAGGCTGGACCAGCACGGCGGCAATGCTGGCAGCAAGCTCCGGCGTCAGTCGCTCGTCCGCATCGAGGCACAGCACCCAGTCATTGCGCGCCAGGGCCACCGCCGCGTGCTTTTGCGGGCCGAAACCAGCAAATGGCTGCACGACAAACCGTGCGCCATGGCGCTTGGCAATGGCAGCGGTCGCGTCATCACTACCGGAATCGAGCACGACGATATCGTCCACCAGCGCACGCGCGGAGGCGAGGCAAGCATCGAGCTGGCTGGCGGCATTGCGGGTGATCAGGACAAGCGAGAGGGCAGACATGGCCGCGATTGTAGCCGGGCAGGCGTTACAGCGCGATGCAGTCACCGTTTTCCACTGGGCGAGGTAAGGGCAGGCGAGTCATCACGTCCGCGCCTGGCGTTGCCGGCTGGGCAATCCGGCTCAGGCCACCAGCCGATAGCCACGCATCCGCTCCAGCACCCGCAAGGGCGAGCATTCCGGATGGTGCAGGCCATTCACCGGCAGGTGCAGGGTCTGCTCGAACATGAATTGCCCGCCCATCGCTGCATGCGGGGTCTGATCGGAGAAGCACACCCAGGTGCTGCCGGGCGGAAAGCCGAAGGCCAGCTGCGGCGAATTGGCCTGGTAGTCGGGGTCGGCCTTCATGCGGTCGTGCAGCTGCAGCATGATGTGGTCGTATTCGCTGCGCCGCGATTTGGTAATGTGCAAGGCATTCATCAGGGCTGCGCTACCCGGCAGCGGGCGCCCGATCTGACCAAGGTAGCGCGCCGCCACATCATCGAACCGTTGCCCGACCCGCCACTGGCGCGGCTCGCCCTGCGGATTCACGTTATTGAACACGCGCAGGATGCGTTCGCCATGATTGGGGCGCGAGGGAAAGGCATCGACATGGAGGCGGCTGTCATCCTTGCGCCAGGAGCTGACGCGCCCCTCTACCCGGCTGGGCCGGAAGCTGGTCTGGGCAATGCGCAAATGCTGGCGATAGTGCGGAAACAAGCTAGTGATCAGATTGATGCTGCTTTCGCGATAGCGCTTGACCATGGCCTTGAGCGCTGCCAGATCGGCCGCGTCGCCCTGTGCGCCCTTGAGTTTGTCGATGGCGCCGTCATAGCCGATATTCTTGGCCTTGCCGTCTGACCAGGCTGGCGACAGAAAGCGCTGCTCCGCTTCGCTCATGGCAAAGGCCAGCTTCGGAAAATACAGCACCTTGCCATCTTCCAGCGCAGCGGCCAGCGCCGCGCTGTCGACGCCATTCGCTTGCCAGTCATCCAGTTCAACGCTGATTAGCCGCTCTTGCATGGTGATTCAACCCTATTGCCATTTCGAATTCGCGCAAGGCTAACAAAAATGGGCTCGTCCGGGTTTGCGCCATGGCAAACAAATACTGGCGCAGGCCTGGGCTCTGTTGACGTTTTGCCGACGGTCGCGCCGGGTCGAGTTTTGCGGTAAATCAAGGCGGAATGGGTGCGGCATAAGGGGTTACGCAAGCGAATGACAACGCGGAGTTACCGCAAAACTCGGCCCGGCCCTGTGGGTTACGCCGGAAAACCACCAGGCGCTGTGTTGTTGCGCACTGAGGTAGATCACTACCTTGCGTGCACAACGCCTTGCGCCTGGCGGCTTTCCGACGAAACGCGATCCGCCGGCAAAACGTCAACAGAGCCTGGCACGGTGCGCCAGCATTCGTGCCGGCTAGCGTGGCACTCGTGCCAAAATTGCCACGCCTTGTCGCAGGCGACTGTGCGCCCCCGATCGGGCTGCCTACTGTTGCGCACCCGCTTACCCACCGGACAACACAATGAAACAAAACGCACTACCCATCCTGATGCGCGCCCTGCTGTTGATCGGCATGGCCTCGGCCACCCTTGCCGCACCGGCCACCTGGATTGCCCGCAGCAATCAGCTTGCCGAGCCGGTGTTGCAGGCGATCGCCCGCTTCGACCCGGAAATGGCTTCGATGACCGGCAAGGAGGACTACGACACCGAGGTGGTCGATCTCAAGCCGCAGCGCTATGAGCGCATATCCGCCAGCAACCGCCAGCTTCTGGGCAGTTTGCGCGCCCAGCTCGGCGCGGAAACGGACAGCCATGTGCGTCAGGACATTCAGATCATGATCGACATGCTGGAGCGCCAGGACGAGTCGGCCAAGCTGCAGCACGAAGTGATGCTCGACTATCTGAATGTGCCGGAACGCGTGTTTTCCGGCCTGCGCACCTTGCTAGACAGCCGCAATCGCCCCGAGAGGCAGGCCAAGGCGCTGATCCGCCTCAAGCGCTATGCCGGGCTGGAGCCGGGCTTTCGCCCCATGACCGAATTGGCGCGACAGGCCCAGCAGGAAGCGCTAGCCCGCCCCGGCCTGACCGGCCCTTACCGCCAGGATGTGCTGCGCGGCCTCGACAATACCGAAGCGTATATCAAGGGGCTGGAAGCCGAATTCACCAAGTGCAAGCTCGATGGCTGGCAGGCACCACTGGCAACCCTCGCTAGCCAGTTGCGCGAGCACAATGCCTGGCTGCGCACCGCCCTGTTGCCACGCACACGCAACGAGGCCAAGCTGCCGGCTGCCATTTATGCCGACAATCTGCGCGAGAAAGGGGTCGACATCTCGCCGGAAAACCTGATCGAGCGCGCCAGCGCCGACTATCTGGAAGTACGCGACCAGATGCAGGTATTAGCCACGCGTATCGCCGCCGAGCGCAACCTGCCCGCAAGCGACTATCGCAATGTGATCCGCGAACTGAAAAAGAAACAGTTAGCCCCGGATGCAGTGCTTCCGATGTATTGGCAGCGCCTGCGCGACATCGAAGCGATTGTCCGGCGCGAACAATTGCTCACCCTGCCCGATCGCCAGCCCGCCATCCGCCTGGCCAGCGAAGCCGAGTCGGCCCAACAGCCGGCGCCGCGCATGTCGCCGCCACGTTTTTTTGGCAATACCGGCGAGCGCGGCGAGTTCGTTCTTCCCACCAGCAATCCGAACGCCAAAGAGGGCGGTCGCTACGACGATTTCAGCCACGAGTCGGCAACCTGGACCCTGGCCGCCCACGAGGCACGGCCGGGCCACGAGCTGCAGTTTGCCGCCATGATCGAGCAGGGCGTATCGATACCGCGCTCGCTGTTTGCCTTCAATAGCGCCAATGTCGAAGGCTGGGCCCTGTATTGCGAAGCCATGATGCTGCCGTATATGCCGGCCGAGGGGCAGCTGTTCTCCCTGCAGGCGCGCCTGCAGAGAATGGCCCGCGCCTTTCTCGACCCGATGGTGAACCTGGGTCGCATCTCGCCCGAGGGCGCCAAGCAGTTCCTGATGGACGATGTGGTGCTGTCCGATGCCATGGCACAGCAGGAAGCCGACCGCTACGCCTTCCGCGACCCCGGCCAGGCAACCGCCTACTACTACGGCTATGTACAGTTGCGCAGCCTGCGCCAGCAGACCGAAATCGCACTGGGCAAACGCTTCAATCTGCGCGCCTTCAACGACTTTGTCATCGCCCAAGGACTCTTACCACCCGCCTTGCTGAAAAAGGCGGTGATGGAGGAATTCGTGCCGGCGCAGGCCCACAAAGGCTAAGCAGCAAGCGCCGCCTGGATGGGCGCGCGCGACCGCCATCAGTCTGTCACACAGCCCGGCGTAGACTGGGCTGCGAGCGCACATAGGCAGCCGATTCCGGTATGCGGACCGTGCCCGGCGGCGGAGGTTGCATGCAATACGGCGAGCGCTTCAATAGCCTGACCCACCTTTTTGGCACCATCCTGGCCCTGATCGGCGCCGTTGCGCTGATCAGGCTGGCGGCGCAAGCGGGCGACCCGTGGAAGCTGGCCAGCTTCAGCGTATTCAGCATCAGCATGGTGTTGCTGTATGGCGCCTCCACCCTGTACCACGGCAGCTGGGGTGCCATCAAACAGCGGCTGGCCAAGCTCGACCATTGCGCCATCTTTGTGCTGATTGCTGGCAGCTATACCCCGTTCACCCTGGTAACGCTGCGTGGCGCCTGGGGCTGGTCTTTGTTTGGTGCAATCTGGGGGCTGGCCTTGCTCGGCATCGCGCGCGAGCTTTGGTGGACGCGTCGCCCATCGCCTTCGGTGGCGCTGTATGTGCTGATGGGCTGGGCCGGCTTGTGCGCACTGGGGCCGTTACACGCCCGCCTGAGCAGTGCCGGTCTGCTCTGGCTTGGCCTTGGCGCCGGCCTGTATACGATCGGGATCGTGTTTTACCGGCTGGGCAAGCGCTGGCGCCATTCCCACGGGGTGTGGCATCTGTTTGTGCTGGGTGGCACGGCCAGTCATTTCTATACCGTACTGAATTTTGTCTGATCCACAGCAACAAGCCCGCGGAGGCGGGCTTGTCGATATGCTTACTTTGAATTGATCTTGAACAGGCGCATCAACGGCGCACTGGTTTGCGGCCCGAACCAGCGATCAAAAATCCGCTGCGCTTCACCCGACTGCTCCATACCCACCAGCGTATCGTTCACTTCCTTTTGCAAGCGCTTCTCGCCCTTGCGCATTGCCACGCCATACACCTCGATGGAAATGCTGACATCGGTGATCTCGAACTGAGCCTTGTTGGCCATCTTGTTCAGCTGGCCAGCGAGGATAGGCTCATCGGTCGACACTGCATCGAGCTGGCCTTGGCCCAGTGCATGGAAGGCCAGGTCGTAGTCCTCGAACAACACTACCTTGGCATTGGGCATTTCCTTGCGCAGCTGCTTTTCCGAGGTGGAGCCCTTGACGGTGCCAATGGTGGAACGGGTCAGGTCTTCCAGGTTCTTTACCTTGCCCTTGCGCACGGCGAACTTCTGGCCGGTGACAAAATAGCCGCCGCTGAAATCCACCTGCTTTTCACGCTCGGCGTTCTTGGTCATGGTGGCAATCACCAGATCAACCTCGCGTGCCTGCAACTTGGGAATGCGCTCTGCCGAATCCACCGCCTTGGCCAACAGCTTCACGCCAAGGCGCTTGGCGATGGCGGCAGCAAAATCGATGTCATAGCCGGAGATGGTCTGGGTCTTGGGGTCGAGCACACCAAATGGCGGTGTTGCATCTTTCACCCCGACTATCAGGGTACCGCGCGCTTTGATTTCATCGAGATCGTCGGCGATGGCGGGCGAAGCCAGCGTAACCATCCACAACAAGGACACAGCCAGTGCTTTGAAATTCATGGGTTTCTCCTGAAGAAGGCACTGGCAATATTGCCAATGTCATGTGGCGCGCGACAATAGCGATTGAATATATTTTTCGCCATTAGGGTTTAGCGTAGCCGTTCATCGGCAATAAAAAAGCCCGCGCTGATGCGCGGGCTGACCTATCGGGCCCGGCAGGCCCGCCTGATCATACATGCGACTTGCGCGCAATCGCCCGGTAGCCGATATCGCTGCGGTACTGCATGCCATCGAACTGGATATCGGTAATCACTTCATAAGCCCGCTTTTGCGCCATCTTGACGCTGTCGCCCAGGGCGGTGACGCATAGAACCCGGCCACCGTTGGTGACAACCTGGCCATCCTGCTCCGCCGTTCCGGCATGAAACACCAGCACGTCTTCGGCATGCTCGGACGGCAGGCCGCGAATGACATCGCCCTTGCGAGGCGCTTCCGGATAGCCTTGCGCGGCCATCACCACGCCCAGCGCGACACGGCGGTCCCACTCGGCCTCAGCCTGATCGAGGCTGCCGTTGACACCGTGTTCGAGCAAGCCCACCAGATCCGACTTAAGGCGCGCCATGATGGGCTGGGTTTCCGGGTCGCCCATGCGGCAGTTGAATTCAACCACCTTGACTGCCCCTTCCTCATCCACCATCAGGCCGGCATACAAAAAGCCGGTGTAAGGGATGCCGTCGCGGGCCATGCCGGCCACGGTGGGCAGGATCACCTCGCGCATGGCGCGGGCGTGCACTTCCGGCGTCACTACCGGTGCAGGCGAGTATGCGCCCATACCGCCGGTATTCGGGCCCTCGTCATGGTCTTTCAGCCGCTTGTGATCCTGACTGCTGGCCAGGGCCATTACATGCTTGCCATCCACCATCACGATAAAGCTGGCCTCTTCGCCGACCAGGAAGTCTTCGATCACCACCCGCGCGCCCGCGTCACCCATCATATTGTCGAGCAACATGCTGTCGATGGCGGCATGGGCTTCGGCCAATGTCATCGCCACAATCACGCCCTTGCCGGCAGCGAGGCCGTCGGCCTTGATGACGATGGGCGCACCGCGCTGCGCCACATAGACATGGGCGGCTTCGGCGCTGGCAAAAGTCTGGTACTGCGCAGTGGGAATGCCGTGCCGGCTCATGAAGGCCTTGGCAAAGTCCTTGGACGATTCCAGCTGTGCCGCAGCCTGGGTGGGGCCGAAAATCTTCAGGCCGGCGGCGCGGAAGGCATCGACCACGCCAGCGGCAAGCGGCGCCTCCGGCCCGACCACGGTGAGGGCGATATGCTCACGCTGGGCAAAGGCCAGCAATTGATCGATGTCGGTAATGGCGACATTGGTCAGGCCAGCCTCCCGTGCGGTGCCTGGATTGCCAGGCGCCACAAAAACCTTGGCGACCCGGTCGGACTGCGCAATTTTCCAGGCCAGCGCGTGCTCACGGCCGCCGGCGCCAATGACGAGAACATTCATGTTGCAACCTTGTCAGGGTGTAAGAAGTAAGGCGTGAGGAGTATTGCGACATCTCACGCCTGACGGCTCACGATGGATCAAACCTGCATTGTAGAGTGCGGAGCAAGCCGAGGGCCAAATCGGCGCGGCGACATCAGTGACTGCGCAACGAACGCAGCAGCAGGCCGAGACCGCCAGCAGTCAGCACCAGGATCACGATCAGATCGAAGGCGCTCATGCTGCGAAAACTGAACTGGATCGAGGCAATCACCGCGAAAACCAATGCCACCAGCGAACCTGCGGCAAGCAACCAGCCAATTACATTGCGGGCATTGTAGAAAACCATGCCAACCCCGAGCAGGAAGGGCAGCATCACCATGCCGGAGGTCAGGCTGTATCCGCCATACAGGCCGAACAAGGGCGTGGCAAAACCAAAGCTGCTGCTGATATGTATGGCGTTGAGCAGCAGATAAGCGCCGCCGCAGAACATGATCAGGCCCAGCAAGAACTGGCCACTTCCCCCCGGCGTTCCGCCCGCTCCGCGCATATTGCCCCCTCGAACTGGCCTTGATCGGCTCAACAGGCCGACATTGTAAAGGCGGATTCGATTCTGTGAAGCAAGCTATCGTCTTAGCCCCGTTAATCCGGACGTGCGCCGGCATGCCGATCGGCGCGGGCTGGGCATGCTGTTAAAATCGACTCATGCCGAAAATCCTCTTGGTGCGCCTGTCGTCGATGGGTGACGTGATCCACAACCTGCCTGCGGTCAGCGATCTGATCGAACACTACCCCAATGCCGAAATCGACTGGGTAGTCGAAGAAGGTTTTGTCGAGCTGCCGGCCTTGCATCCGGCGATACACCGGATTATCCCGTTTGCCCTGCGGCGCTGGCGCCGCCAGCGCTTCGATGCAGCCAGCCGCGCCGAGATGCGCAATTTGCGCGCGACACTGCGCACTGCGCGCTACGACCTGGTGATCGATTCGCAATGCCTGGTGAAAAGTGCGCTGGTTGCGCGTCTGAGCAAGGCACCGATTTGCGGCATGGACTGGCGCAGCGCACGCGAGCCGCTGGCCAGCCGGTTTTATGACCGTCGCATCGACGTGCCATGGAGCCTCAATGCGGTGCTGCGCTATCGGCGCCTGCATGCGCAAGCATTGGGCTATGCAGCAGATGGCCCGATCAACTACGGCATTCAGGCAGCTGCGCTGTCCCTGCCTTGGTGTGCACCGTCTCCTTATGCGGTGCTGCTGACCGCCACCAGCCGCGACGACAAATTATGGCCAGAGGCCGACTGGATCGCGCTGGGCAAGCGTCTGCAGGCCGATGGGCTTGGCCTCGTGCTGCCCTGGGGCAATCCGGTCGAAGAGGCGCGTGCGCAGCGCATAGCGGCCGGCCTGCCCGGTGCAGTAGTGGCGCCCAGGCTCAGCCTGTCGGAAGCGGCGCGCCTGCTGGCCGATGCGCGCCTTGCCATTGGTGTCGATACCGGTCTTGCCCATCTGGCGGCAGCACTGAGCGTGCCGGTGGTTGCGCTGTACACCAGCACCGACCCAGCCGCTACCGGGGTGATCGCCGAGCGCAACGCCGTCAATCTGGGCGGCATCGGCCAGCGTCCCGAGCCGCAGGCGGTGCATGCTGCCGCCCAGGCACTGCTCGCATGATGTGGCGTCGCCTCTACGGCTTGCTGTGGTATGCGGTATTGCCGCTAGCCTTTGCCTATCTGTGGCGACGCGGCATCAAGCAACCTGATTACCGCCTGCACTGGCGCGAGCGCCTGGGCTTTTACCCGCAACGCCCGGCGGGGCCGTTGATCTGGCTGCATGCGGTATCGGTCGGCGAGACCCGTGCCGCCCTGCCTATCGTGCGCGCCTTGCAGGAGCGCTATCCGCAGCACCGGATTCTGCTGACGCAGATGACGCCGACCGGCCGCGATACCGCCCGCTCCCTGTATGGCGACACGGTGCTGCTCGCCTACCTGCCCTACGATGTGCCGGCTGCCGCAGCGCGCTTCCTGCGCCATTTCCAACCTGAGTTCGGCGTACTGATGGAGATGGAAATCTGGCCCAATCTCTTGCATGCCGCGAAGCGACGGGGACTACCGGTCTATCTGGTCAATGCCCGCCTGTCTGCGCGATCGGCCGATGGCTACCGCAAAGTGGCCGCCCTGGTGCGACCAGCCCTGGCCAGTCTGGCTGGCGTGGCCGCGCAAGGCACAGCCGACGCGGCGCGCTTGCAGTCGCTGGGCGCTGCTGCGCCCTTGATCTGCGGCAATATCAAGTTCGATTTCGCTATCGACACCGAGCTGCAGGCATTGGGGCGACACTGGCGCAAGCAGATCGGCGATCGGCCGGTGTGGATTGCCGCCAGCACGCGCGAGGGTGAAGAGGTGCTGCTGCTCGACGCGTTAGCTGGCGCCAGCCTGCCGGAAAATGCCTTGCTGATCCTGGTGCCGCGTCATCCGCAACGATTTGACGAGGTCGCCAGGCTGCTCGCCATGCGAGACATCCCTTACCTGCGGCGCTCGCACTGGTCAGGCGAGACGCCTGTTCCTGCGCAAACCGCCGTCTTGCTTGGCGACAGCATGGGCGAGATGGCGGCCTATCTCGCCGCTGCCGATGTGGCGGTGATGGGCGGCAGCCTGCTCGACTACGGTTGCCAAAGCCCGATCGAGCCATGCGCCCAAGGCTTGCCGGTGCTGGTCGGTCCGTCCACCTTCAATTTCTCTGATGCGGTCGCCGATGCCGTGGCCGGCGGCGCGGCGCGGCAGTCAGACGATGTGCAGGGCGTGTTGGCAGATTTGCGACATTTGCTGAACGATGCAGCAACACGTCACAGCATGGGGCAAGCGGGAATGGCCTTTGTGCAGCAACACCGTGGCGCGCTGGCAAGGGTGATGGCGCTATTGCCCTGAACCGCTGGATGGGCGCCGTTTTGCCACCAGTTCGGCCAGCGCATCGCGCAAGGACGATGGCGGCAGCGTCTGCGCCGCCCCCTGGAGCGCATCGAGCGCTGCCGCGCTAAGTGCCAGATTTCGCTTGGGATTTCGTTGCTCGTGCGGCAGCAGCTCAACTTGAATCCGGTAGCGGATTGCGTTAACTTGCACTCCCTTTTCATTGAGCTGGTCAAGCAATCTGCCTTCCATTTGCCGCAATTTGGCCACCACGGCCTGACTGCGCGCCGATACCTGCAATACCGAGGCATCCACGCCTATCACCCGGCTCAAGCCTTGCAAGGCAAACGGCAAGGCCGCCTGCCAGCGCGACTCGAGCTGACGCTGTGCATCGGCAAGCCGATTGAGGCGGGCAAGGCTGTGGGATTCAAGCAGGCTACTGAAAGGACGGGTTGCCATGATGTGCACTGTTAACTTCAGAAAAACTGAATCGGACCGATGAAATCGTCATGAACGTGATACTGGTTTCCAATCGACTGTCGCGCGCCATTACCCTCGGGCCGCGCCATGTCTGGCTGATCGCGCTGTTTTGCGCGCTGGCACTGCTCGGCTCGCTCACCCTGGCCAGCTGGGCGACCTATACCTTTACCCGCTCCTTCGGCATCAGCCTGCCGGCCATTCCCGGCACGCCGGTCGCGCAGCAAAAGCAGATCGATCTGCTGGCGGTAAAGCTAGGCCAGATGCAGGCGCAAATGGTGCGGCTGGACGGCCTGACCCGGCGAGTGTCCGACAAGACCGGCATCGATGCCAAGCCCTTTCTCAGCAGCACCAGCGCACCGCAAGGTGGTGCCACACCGTTGCTGGCCAGCCGTCCGGTCAGCCTCAAATCCCTGCAAGCGCTCACCAGCCAGACCGACCGCCAGATCGAACTGGCCATCGATCAATTCAGCGTGGTGGATACCATCCTCACCGAGCAGCGGCAGAAGTCGTGGCAGCTGCCGGCCAATCTGCCCACCTCGTCCGGTCTGCGCTCCTCGCTATATGGCTGGCGCATCGACCCGTTCAACGGCCGGCAATCCTTCCATGAAGGCATTGATTTCATTGGCGATATCGGCACACCGATCTATGCCGCCGCCGGCGGTACGGTACTGCGGGCTGAGCGCCATGCCGAGTATGGTAATATGGTCGAGATTGACCACGGCAATGGCTTGACCAGCCGTTATGCCCATGCATCCGCGCTGCTGGTACGCGAGGGTGAAGCAGTCAAAAGCGGGCAGAAAATCGCCCTGCTTGGCAATACCGGGCGCTCTACCGGCCCGCATATGCACTTTGAAGTCCGCTACAAGGGCATTGCGCAAAATCCGCTGTATTTCCTGCATGTGGATGGCAGCCCGACAGCGACCATGGCTGCCGTGGATTGAGTTGCACTTGAAACCCGCCGTATCGCCCTGATCTTGTTCAGGAGTGATTCGGCCAAGATTGAACGACATGGCGGATCGGGCTGACCGGTCCGCCGTGTTTTTGCGCACCTGTGCGCCCTGAACCAGAGCTACCGGCCGCTGTTGGCCACTTGCAAATACGTTGGAAACACGATGATCGCTTCTCTTCTGAAGAAAGTATTCGGCAGCCGCAACGACCGGCTGCTCAAGCAATATAACGTGACGGTCCGCCGCATCAATGCGCTGGAAAGCACGGTTCAGGCACTCAGCGATAGCGACTTGCAAGCCAAGACAGCCGAGTTCCGGGCGCGCATTGCCAAGGGTGAAACGCTGGCGGCGCTGCTGCCAGAGGCTTTCGCGGTGTGCCGCGAAGCGTCCAAGCGCGTGATGAAAATGCGCCACTTCGATGTGCAGCTGATCGGCGGCATGGTGCTCAACGACGGCAAGATTGCCGAAATGCGTACCGGCGAGGGCAAGACCCTGGTCGCCACCCTGCCCGCCTATCTGAATGCCTTGAGCGGCAAGGGCGTGCATGTGGTGACGGTGAACGACTACCTGGCCCAGCGCGATGCGGCCACCATGGCGCCGCTGTACAACTTCCTCGGCCTCACGGTGGGCGTCAACCTGAGCCAGATGGCGCACCACGACAAGCAAAACGCCTATGCGGCCGACATCACCTACGGCACCAACAATGAATTCGGCTTTGACTACCTGCGCGACAATATGGTCTACGCAGTGGAAGAGCGGGTACAGCGCGGCTTGAACTTCGCCGTGGTCGATGAGGTGGACTCGATCCTGATCGATGAAGCGCGTACCCCGCTGATCATTTCCGGCCAGGCCGACGACAATATCGACCTGTATGCACGCATCAACCTGATCGCCCCCAAGCTGGTTGCGCAAGAGAAGGAAGACAGCGAAACCGGTGATTTCTGGGTGGACGAGAAGCAGCACCAGGTCATCATGTCGGAAGCCGGCCACGAGCGCGCCGAGCAATTGCTGACCGAAGCGGGCCTGCTGGCCGAGGGCGACAGCCTGTATGCCGCCTCCAATATCGGCCTGATGCACCATCTGTATGCCGCGCTGCGCGCCCACAATCTCTACCATCGCGATCGCCAGTATCTGGTGCAGAACGGCGAAGTGGTGATCATCGACGAGCACACTGGTCGTCCGATGACCGGCCGCCGCTGGAGCGAGGGCCTGCACCAGGCAGTGGAAGCCAAGGAAGGGGTGATGATCAACAAGGAAAACCAGACCCTTGCCTCGATCACCTTCCAGAACTACTTCCGCATGTACGGCAAGCTGTCCGGCATGACCGGTACCGCCGATACCGAAGCCTATGAATTCCAGCAGATCTACGGCCTGGAAACGGTGATCATCCCGACCAACCGGCCGATGGTCCGCAAGGATATGAACGACCAGGTGTTCCGCACCTTCCAGGAGAAGGTCGGCGCCATCCTGAAGGACATCAAGGATTGCCAGGATCGCGGCCAGCCGGTGCTGGTGGGCACTACCTCGGTGGAAAACTCCGAATTGCTGTCGCGCGAGCTGACAGCTGCCGGCTATCCGCACAATGTGCTCAATGCCAAGCAGCATGCCCGTGAAGCCGAGATCGTGGCGCAAGCGGGTCGCCCCGGCATGATCACCATCGCCACCAATATGGCCGGTCGCGGTACCGATATCGTGCTGGGCGGCAATGTCGAGGCGCAGATCAAGGCACTGGTCGCCAATGGCGTCGCTGGCGCCGAGCTGGAAGCGAAGTCTGCCGAATTGCGCGGCGAATGGGATGCCCTGCATGCCAAGGTGGTGGCGGCCGGCGGCCTGCACATCATCGGCACCGAGCGGCACGAAAGCCGCCGTATCGACAACCAGCTGCGCGGCCGCTCCGGCCGTCAGGGCGACCCGGGCTCCAGCCGCTTCTACCTGAGCATGGAAGACCCGCTGTTGCGCATCTTTGCCGCCGAGCGTATCGGCGCGCTGATGCAGCGCCTCAAGCTGCCGGAAGGCGAAGCGATCGAATCGGGCCTGCTCAGCCGCGCCATCGAAAACGCCCAGCGCAAGGTGGAAGGCCGCAACTTCGATATCCGCAAGCAATTGCTGGAATACGACGATGTGTCGAACGAGCAGCGCAAGGCGATCTACGCCCAGCGCAATGAGTTGCTGGATTCGACCGATATTTCGCAAACCATCGCCGCCCTGCGCGATGGCATGATCGGCGATCTGTTCGACGAACACTTGCCGCCAGGCAGCATGGAAGAGCAGTGGAATGTGCCGGCACTGGAGTTGGCTCTGGCGGAAATGCAGATCGGCATGCGCCTGAGCGAATTGCTGTCGAGCAATCCGAATATCGAGCTGGATGAATTGCGTGGCTTGGTAATCGACGGCGTACGCGCTGCCTACGACACCAAGACCGAGACGGTCGGCGCGGACATCATGCGCCACTTCGAGCGTTCGCTGATGTTGCAGATTCTCGACCAGCACTGGCGTGAACACCTGGCCTCGCTCGACCATCTGCGCCAAGGCATTCATCTGCGCAGCTATGGCCAGAAGAACCCGAAGCAGGAATACAAGCGCGAGGCCTTCGAGCTGTTTGAAGGCCTGCTGATGCAGATCCGCCGCGAAGTGGTGCATCTGGTGCTGACCCTGCAGATCCGCTCGCAAGACGATATCGCCGCGCTGGAGCAGCATGACGAGCCGCAGATGGAATTCCAGCATGCCGAATTCGATCCGAACGCCGCCATCACCAACTTTGCTGACCTGGCCAAGCTGCCACCAGGCAACGGCGTCAATCCGTTCGATGCGCCGCAAGAACACCTGCGCCAGCGCTTTGCCGGCGTTGGCCGCAACGACCCCTGCCCTTGCGGCTCCGGCGAGAAGTTCAAGCACTGTCACGGCAAGCTGAGCTGATTCCAGGCGCTGCTGTCTTACCGGCAACAGCGCTTTGGTCTGGCAAACAACAAAGCCGCCCTCGGGCGGCTTTGTTGTTTGCGAGGCACCGCTCAATCGAGCTCTTTGAGCAGGTTTGCCAGCTCCACCGCCGACTTCACCCCCATCTTTTCCAGCACGCGGGCGCGGTGCACTTCCACCGTCTTCATGCTGATCACCAGCTCGTCGGCGATCTGCTTGTTCAGCTTGCCATCGAGGAACAGCGCCATCACTTCCTTCTCGCGCGGCGTCAGATCGGCGAGGCGGCTACGTATCAGCAAGCGGTTCTGGTAGCGCTCGCGCGCCGCCACATCCAGTTCCAGGCAACGCTCGACCAGGCTGACCAGCGCATTGTCGTCGAATGGCTTCTCCAGAAAATCCACCGCGCCGAGCTTGAGCGCCGCAACGGCTTGCGGCACATCGCCATGCCCGGTCAGAAACAGGGTGGGCGGGCAATAGCCTTGCTGCAGCAAGGTCTGGAACAACTCCATGCCGCCCATGCCCGGCATGCGCAAGTCAAGCACCAGGCAGGAAAAGCGGCTTGGATCGGGGTCGGCCAGCAGGTCGGCGGCAGAGTCGAAAATGGCCAGGGTATGACTGCGCGAAGCAAACAGCCACTTCAGCGCATCGCGCACAGCAGCGTCGTCATCAACCAGGGCAATGCGGGGACTGGACAGCATGGCAATAAGTCTCTCTTGTAAGGCAATTCATGATCAAAACAGGCAACGTGGCGGCTAAACCGCCTGGACCGGGCTGTCGGCGGCCAATGGCAAGGACAGCGGCGAGTTGCTCAACGGCAGGCTGACGATAAAACAGGCACCACCACCTTCATTGGCCTCCACCCGCAAACGCCCCTGATGGTGTTCGACAATGGTGCGGCAGATATTCAAGCCCATCCCCATCCCCTCGGTCTTGGTGGTATAGAACGGGCGGAACAGCTTCTCCACATCGGCCTCGGCAATACCGGGCCCACGGTCGCTCACCGATACATCCAGCCAGTGATCGCGCTGCCGGGTACTTAGTGTCAGCACCCGCTGGGCCGGCGGGCAATCGGTCATCGCCTCGATGGCGTTCTTGCACAGATTGAACAGCACTTGCTCCAGCATCACCCGATCGGCATGCAAAACCAGGCCGTCGGCTTCGCGCTCGGTGACCAACTGCACGGCATAACGATTGAGCGGCGCGGCAAGCAGTGATAGCGCGGTATCGAGCAGATCGCCAACCTTGCAGGCCGAGCGTTTAGGCTCGCGCTTTTGCACAAATTCGCGAATGCCGCGAATGATGGCACCGGCGCGGCGCGCCTGTTCGGCGATACGGGTCAGCGCCCCTTCCAGTTCCTGCGGGGCGATCTGGCCAGCTTCCAGCAGATTGCGGCAAGCGGTGCTGTAGCTGGAAATGGCGGCCAGCGGCTGGTTCAATTCATGCGCCAGGCTGGAGGCGATCTCGCCCATGGCGATCAGACGCGCGGTCTGCTGCAGGCGCTCGTTCTGCTGGCGCTCGCGCTCGCCGGCCTGCTTGCGTTCGGTGACATCGGTGGCGATATACAGCCACACCTCGGTCTGATCCACCCACAAGGTGCTGCGGCGGTGCTGCTGATACCAACGTTCGCCTACCGGGTCGTACCACTCGCCATCGCTGCCGGCAAAGCGCAGCGGCAAGGGGCAGTGCGGTGCGTCCGGCTGATCCAGATGAAATGCCTCCTGAAAACCACGATTGCTGAGCAGCAGCTCGCCAGTCTGCCTATCGGTCACCGCTACGGCAGCATCCAGGCCATTGAGCACGGTGACGAAGCG
>NZ_JAYRLZ010000060.1:0-675 GCF_041904975.1 Chitinimonas sp.
CGCCGGAACAGCGCTTCGGCCGCGCCAGGCTCGCCACGCTTGATTGCCAGAAAGCCCTGCGCACCGATCCGGCGGCCATCGTCCGCCAGCTTGCTGCCAGCCAGTTGTGCAATGGCGTCGGCAGCAACGTCCAGCTGATCATCAGCCAGTTGCTGCTGCAGCGTGGCGAGGCGGATTTCGTCCGGATCGTGGGCGCGGCGAGAGCGCTCGGCGCGGGCGGCCATCACCTTGACCAGCTGCTCGGCGACGGCGCTGTCTTTCGGGTCCAGCTGCAGAAACGCCTTGAATAGTTGCGGATCGCTGCTGGCCGCGTCCGACGACAGCAGGGCGCGGCGCCATAGCGCCATTACTTCCTGCACATTGCCCTGGCGCAAGCGCGCCATGGCGGCCAGGGTGCGGATCGCCTGCTGCCGGCTGTCGCTGCGCTGCAGCTGCAGGGCTGCCAGGCGGGTGCGAAATTCCGGCTCTTGCGGATAGGCTTTGACCAGCCGGGCATAGCCGGCCAGCGCTTGCGCCCGGCCCGACTCGGTGCCGGCCAGTACCCGGTAATACTCCAGCAGCAAGGGGCCTTCCGGCGGCCCGGCCGGAAACAGCCTGCGCATGGCGCGGGCCGCCTCTTCCAGCCGGCCGGCGCGAGCCAGCTGCCGCGCTTCGCTGAGCGCCTGCCTGTCGCTG
>NZ_JAYRLZ010000060.1:685-18982 GCF_041904975.1 Chitinimonas sp.
TGCCCAACAGGCGCAGATGGTTATCCAGATTGCGGATCGCCGGGCCGACCGGGCCATTGAGCGACAGCCGCTGCAAGGTGGCTCTGGCTTCATCGAGCCGGCCGCTGCGCGCGCTGATCACTGCCAGCCGGGCGGTGGCACCACGGTCGCCCGGTAGCGAGCGCAGCAGTTTTTCCAGCGCCAGCCGGGCCAGATCGTCGCGCCCCTTGATTTCCCATAGCCGCGCGCTGGCAAGCAGCTCGCTGGCCGCCTGGGTCGGCAGGGCCGGCGTCGCTTGCGGCGGCGCTGCCAGCAGGCCGAGCGGCGCCAGCGCTAGCGCGAGGCGGGAGTAGCGCAGCGTTGCCATGCCGGCACCAGGGCGCCATCGGGCGCAAATGCGTAGCGCTTTTCGCGAAAGCCGAACGCAAACAGAGAAAGAGACTGGTTGTAATACGCGTCCGCCGCCGGTGGCTTGGCCTGCCAGCGTTGCCGTTGTGCCTCGGCCGCCTGCGGCTGGTTCAGGGCATCGAGCATCACCATCAGGCTGGCGCTGAAGCCGGCCGGACCGTCGCCAGCCTTTGGCAGCCCTTGGGCGGTGTCCACGACCTCGGGCGGGGCGCCGCGCCGGGTGGTCTCGCTGGCCATGGCTTGCAAGGCCCGTAGCAAGCCGGCGCGGGCCGGGTCTTCCGGGTGGCTGAGGCCCAGCCACAGATAGCTGCGGATGGCGTTATAGCTGCCGCTGGCCTGGCTCTCCTTGTCCGCTACCCAGCCTGTGCCGGCCTGGTACTGCACCCAGTCCGGCGAATAGCCATGCGGCGCCGATTCCGTAATAACGCGCAAAGAGCTTTGCAGGATGGCGGGCCACGCGCTGCCGGGCTGTTGCTGTGCCAGCCGGCGCAGCAGCGGTAGCGGCAGATAGCTGGGGTTGAGCCGCCAGCGGCCCGGCGCCGGATTGAAGCCGTGCGGTGCCGGCAACAGGGTCGGCCCCAGCCCCGGCAGCTCGGCCACCTCCTGCCGCACGATCTGCCGCGCCAGCAAGGTGCCCAGCGCCTGGTAGCGAGGCTGGCGCCACAGGCGCGCCGCTTCGAGCAGGGTATAGGCAATCCACAAATCGGAATCGCTGGCGCTATTGCTGTCCAGCACTCCCCAGCTGCCATCGGCCTGCCGCCCCCATAGCCAGGCGGGCAGTTGGTTGCCGAGCTGGCCGGCGGCCAGCTGCCGGTCGGTCCAGGCCAGCAGCTGATCGAAACTGCGCCGGTCATTGGCCACCAGCGCAAAGAACAGCGCATAGGATTGGCCTTCCGACGTGGTGATCAGCCGGGTGTCGGACGGATCGACAATGCGTCCTTCGTCGCGAAGCAGCGTGTCGCGGAACTGCTGCCAGGCTGGCCACGCCTCGCAGCCGGCCGCAGCCGGCTGGCTCAAGCCCAGACCGAATGCAGCTGCCAACAAGGCGAGGCGATGACGCACCACTTATTCTCCACGCAGCCGCCGGGCTGCAATGCGCTTGAGGCTGACATAGGCCATGCTGCCGAGGATCAGCCCGGACAAGAGGCCGAGCAGGGCCAGCAGGATGGGGTGGCGCGACAGCATCACCCATAGCCGCATCCACCAGGGCAGCTCGCCGACGTCGTAGCTGTCAGAACCATCGTAGCTGTTGATATCGCGCTGGCGTATCACCGCCACATGGCCGCGCAGCTGATCGATCTGGCCGGCGTCCTCCAGCGCATCTTGCGCCAGGCCAAACGCATCGGCACTGCTGGCCGAGATCGCCACCACGCTGCGACCGGCCTTGAGCGGTGATTCGAAGCCGACCACGGCGGCAATCGGCCCGTTGGCTTCCAGATCGGTCTGGGCGCCCGGCTCGCGCGCGCTGTCAGTCTGGACGGTGGTATAGCCTTTCAGCAGGCGCAGCGGCGAATCAAGCCGACGGCGTGCGCCTTCGAGCAGGGCCGGCAGGTGCTGGCCCCATTGCTGCAGACTGGCATCCACGCCGGGGCTGGCGATCCACAGCAGATCGCTATCGGCCACCGTGGCCACCTGGCTGGCCTTGACCAGCTGGTAGCGCAATGCCGGGTAGCCGGTGGCGCGGCCTATGCGCCCCATCAGGAACAGCATGGTTTCCATCGCCCTGGCATCGTGCTGGTCCGGCAGCACCAGACTGGTTTGCGACAGATCGGCCCAGCGGCTGAACGGGTAGGCCGAGTTGGCGAAGAAGGCCAGGTTGGGCAGGGTGGTGAAGTGGGGGAAGTCCGACAGATCGATGGTGGAATCGCCATCGATGGCGGCGCGTACATTGTCGAACACTGCGCTTTGGCAGGCGTTTTTCTTGAGCAGGTCGAGCCGGAATTCGAACTGCATCTGGTTGTCGCCGCTGAGCCGGAATGCCGGAATGTTCAATTGCTCGTGTATGCCGGCGCTGCCGTCGTCCAGCAGCGGCAGGGTGAGCTTGCCGCTATCGCCCGACTGGCCATTGCCACGCAGGCGGAAGGACTGCACGAATTGCTCGTTGAGGCTGACATTCAGGGTGGAATTGTCGGGCGAGGCAGGCGGCGTGTAGCGATAGCGCAGATTGAGCGGCACGCCGCGATTGCGCCAGGGGAACAGATCGGGCGGCATATGCAGATTCACCCGCAGCGGTGGCGAGATATGGCCGCTGACCTGCAGGGCAGATGGCGTATCGACCAATTCGCTGAACTTCACCGGCCGATCGGTCGGTATCCAGTTCGGTGCATCGTAGGCGCGGCGCGGCGGACCGTAGTTGACGGTGCGTACCGTGGCCAGATTGCCGGACAGGCTGGCCTGCCCCAAAACCAGGGCATCGACGGCCAGCTTGAGCTGCGCATCGTCTTGCCCCAGCAGTAGCAACAGCTTTTTGCCACTCTGCCCAGGATTATCGATCACCGTCAGCGTGGGCTTGCTCACCGGGTGCTGGCGTAGCCAATCTGCGAGGAAGGCCGGGTGTTCCGCCTGGGTGGCCAGTACCAAGGCGTGCTGGTCGGGCAGGCGATCCAGCGCGACCGGGAATCGCGCCCCCCGGTAGCTGCTCAGGGCGCCAAACCATGAGGCGGCGACGCCGGCGGCGCGCAAGGTGGCAAGGCTGGGGCGGGCAGCCATCACCATCGGCAGGTTCAGGCGGCGGCTGTCGCGCCGGTCGAAAAACGGTGCGGGCAGCTGGGCCAGATCGCTGGCTGGCGGCAAGGGCTTCAGGCTCAGCTTCAGACTGCTGCTATTGGACAGGGTGGCCCACAGGCTGCTGTGCGCCGGGTCTTCGCAGTCCGGGCTGTAATGGCCGATCAGCTGCAGGCGCAGCTGGTTGTAATCGGTGAAATAGCGCGGATCGATATCGATCTCGGCGGTCTGCCGTCCCGGCTTCCATTGCACCGGCAGGGTGGCGATACCGACGACTTCCTCGTTCAGATAGACCTTGATGTGTGAAACAGTGGGCAGCAGCGCCGGGGAATAATCGAAGTTCAGCGTCAGGTGTGCTGCCGTCACCACTTCATCCAGCCTCAGCCCAAAGCCCAAGGCGCTGCTGCCATCAATGCCGCGCAAGGTGATCGGCGCATAGGCGCCCAGCGCCTTGAAGTCCATGCTCACCTCGCGGCCGGCCGGCTCGATGCGCGGTGCAACTTGCTCGGTGGGCGGCGCTTTTCTGGGGGCAGGCGGCGCGGACCAGCTCAGGGTAGATAGCAGGAGCGCAGCGATCAGTCGGATATCAGGCATGAAAGAGTCGGTCGAGCAGGGCGTGGTAGTGGTCACGGAGCTGCGGCTGCCATTGGCGGCGCAGCTGACGAAGGTGTTCCAGCAAAAAGCGCGGGAAGCGGCGATAGCCCTGGGCGCTGAATCGCAGTATTTCGGCCAGGGCTGCCAGCGGCCGGTCGGGCGCGCGGTGCTCGGCCCAGCGCACCCAGGCATCGGCGCGGCCAAAGGTGCATTGCACCAGATTGGCGTCATCTTGCAGGGTGAAGCGCTCGAAACGCAGCCCGAGGCGGCTGCCGCGATGCATCACCACCCGGGCGGGGAACGAGAATTCGCGGTCTCCGCGCGATAGCGCCACATCGACCGGCGCTTGCTCGGCAATGTCCAGTCCTTCCGGCACGGTCAGGCCCAGGCCGCCTTCCGAGAAGTCGTCGGTATGGCAATGCACGGTGCGGCCGTCGCCGAGGCGCAATACCGCATCCAGCCGCATGCGGATACGGTGGGCCACCCGCACCTGGCGCGCTTCCATCGCCACGCCCAGGGTGGCACCCAGTATCACCAGATTGACGCCGGTCCAGATCATATTGAGCAGCACCGTGTCGGCCTCGAAGCTGTTCCACCAGAACAGGCGCACCACGCCCAAGGCAAAGCCGGCCATATTCAGCAACAGCAGCCATAGATAGGGCTTGGAAATGGTCCAGTCGAAGTATTCCTGCTCGATCATGCCGCCCTTGGCGGTGACATTGAATTTGCCGAGGCCGGGGTTGAGCAGGGCCAATGTGGTGGGGCGCATGATGTACCAGGCCAGCACCGCCTCGTAGATTTCCGACCAGAAGGAATGCCGATGCTCGCCCTGGATGCGCGAGTTGGTCAGATTGGCCACCATCACGTGGGGTAGTACATACAGGGCCAGGGTGGTAGTCATGGCAACGATGATATGCACTTCAAAGAACAGATAGGCCAGCGGTGCGGTAAGGAAGATCAGCCGTGGTATGCCGTAGAAGAAATGCAGCATGGCATTGGCGTAGCAGACCCGTTGCATCCAGTGCAGGCCGCGCCCCAGAAACGGGTTGTCGATGCGAAAGATCTGCGCCATGCCGCGTGCCCAGCGTATGCGCTGGCCGATATGGCCGGACAGGCTTTCGGTGGCCAGCCCGGCCGCCTGCGGCAGATTGAGGTAGGCGGTGGTATAGCCGAGCCGGTGCAGCTTGAGGGCGGTGTGGGCGTCCTCCGTCACCGTTTCGACGGCAATACCGCCCACTTCCAGCAAGGGGCCACGGCGGATCACCGCGCAGGAACCGCAAAAGAAGGTGGCATTCCATAAATCATTGCCATCCTGGATCACGCCGTAGAACAGCTCGCCCTCATTGGGTACCTCGCGAAAGGTGCCGAGGTTGCGCTCGAATGGGTCGGGCGAGAAAAAGTGGTGCGGGGTCTGCAGCATCGCGCATTTTTTGTCCTGGACAAACCAGCCCACCGCCATTTGCAGAAACGAGCGGGTGGGTATGTGATCGCAGTCGAAAATGGCGATCAGTTCGCCATTGGTCTTGGTCAGGGCGTGATTCAGATTGCCGGCTTTGGCGTGGAAATTATCGGGCCGGATGATGTAGCCGCAGCCGACCTCGGCGGCAAAGTCGCGAAATTCGCTGCGGCGACCGTCGTCTAGGATATAGACATTGAGTTTGTCACTGGGCCAGTCCAGGCCCAGCGCGGCCAGCACCGTCGGTTTGACCACGCGCAAAGGCTCGTTATAGCTGGGGATGAACACATCGACTACCGGCCAGTCGCGCGGGTCGGCCGGCAAGGGCGCCGGTTCGCGGCGCAAGGGCATGGCGGTTTGCATGAAGCCCAGCAGCAAGATCAGCCAGGCATAGCCCTCGGCACACAGCAGCAACCAGGCACAAACATGGTCGACCAGGCCTTCCACCGCCATCGTTTCGGTGAGGCGCCACCATAGGTAGCGGGTGGAGGCGACCACTGACAGGGCAATCATCAACAGTGGCGCGTGCTCGCTCGGCATGCGGCTGGCGATCAGGGCACTCAGCCACAGGATCAGCGCCAGGCTGGCTTGCTCGCCGGCGCTCAGTGGCGTGCTGATGACCAGCCAGGCGCCGGCAATGGCCAGCAACAGCAAGGCGCGGCGCAGATAGCGATTGGTAGGGCGCAGCACCGGTGTAAGGGTTTGCAGGCCGCGATCGAGCAGCGGATAGTTGATCGCATCGATGGCGCGCCAGAAGGTGTCGAGCGGCCAACGCAGGCAAGTGCTCAGCCAGCGCGGTAACCATGGTGGGCGCGGGGCATCGGCTGGCAGTACCAGCAGTCGCCATAGCCATATGGCCGGTGTCGCATGGGCAGGGACGGCCAGCCGCTGTGCAAGCTGTAGCCCCAGCCAGGCGCCGATGCGCCGTACCGGGTCGGCGGCGAGTTGCTCCGGCGACGCCGGCGGCAACACAAACAGGCGCCAAAGCCATAGGCCGAGCCGTGCCTGATCAACGCCTAGTTCTTGCGCCAAAGTGTTACGCAGCGCCTGCCATCTCATCGACTCGCAACCGGTGATGAAATCTCGACCATAGCATCGAGTCGGGCCAACAGCCAACGCGCCAGGCCGTACAGATCATGCGAGGCCTGGCTGTGTGGCGCGTAATCGAATACGCAGCTATCGGCGGCTAGGGCCTCGGCGATGGCGGAATCCAGATGCACCGGATTCGGTGCCACTCTGTCGCGGTACAGGTCACGCAGCACACCGAGCACGGCACTGGGCAATTCGCATGACGCGTCCACGCCGTTCACCAGCAAGGCGGCGGTGGCTCCGGTCACATCGTCATTCAGCCAGGCGTCGAGCTGCCGTACCGCCAGCGGTGCCAGTGCATCCGGGCGCAATACACCGACATTCACATCGGCCGCCTGCGCAGCCTGGCGCGCATAGCAGGACGGTAGCGCCGGGCTGTCGATCAGGATCACCGTGTCGGCCGGCAGCGCCAGCCGGTCCAGCTGTCGCGACAACCAGTCGCTGTCGTCGAGCAAGGTCTGTTCGAAATGGCGCAGGGTGGCCGCGCTGGCACGCCCGAATGGCAGCAGGCGGATGTCGCCCAGCGAGAAGCCGGCCTGTGCCCAATCCTGCCGGGCTGTCCAGCGTGGCAACAGGCCATCGGCTTCATCGGGCGCCAGGCCAAGGTGGAGCGCCAGATGGCCCTGCGGGTTGAAATCAACCGCCAGCACCGGGCGCCCGCTGCGCTGGAATGCCTGGGCAAGGTGGGCAAGCAGGGTAGTGCGCCCCACGCCGCCCAGCGGCGATTGCAAGCTCAGTCTTGGCATGTGCTCACTGCCAGAAGCGGCGTATCGGTATTGAGCGGCGCATGCGAATTGCATATTTTATTCAGCATTGCCCATTGGCGGACACTCTGTGTCGTATTCTCGACAGCGCGAATTTCGGCGTATGCAATCGGCATTCCGCGGAATTGCTGGTTCAAACCCATAATGTCGTCGCCCATTTTCTTGTCCCCTTACTGCCTGCCTTGCTTGAAATGGCGCCTGGCGAATCGATTGGCTACCGTGCGGTGATACGCAAGCTTGTGCCGTTCAGATGCAGTGCCTTGCCACGCCTTGCTTTGCGGGATTACAGCAGGCATCGTGCCGGAGATGGGGGCGACTAGGGATATCGGTAATAGTGACGGGTGGTATCCAGGCAACAAGGTTGCAGCAGCTTGCTCGTGTCCAAGCGTCGGGCAATGCAATGTCGGACCAGGACCGTATCGCCTGTTTGATCGCCCCGCTGATTGCATTGCATCGACTTCGCTTGCGTCTCGCGTAAGCTTGCCAAGTGTCTCGCCGAGGTTTTTTGATGAAGCGCCTGCTTTCCAAACCTGCTTGCCTGGGCATTGAAGGATTGCCCGAAGCCCAGATTCGCCTGGCGGCGGGGCGCCTGCATGTCGTGGCGGTCGAGGCGGATGGCCTGGCGCCCGCCCTTGCCATGGCAACGCTGGGGCGGGTTGCCGGCATGGGCGCGTGTGGCGCCTTGCTCAGCCCGCAACCGGCCGATCGCCTGCAGGTGGCCGAGTCGCTCGGCTGGCACTGTGCGCAAGCAATGGTGGAGCAGCGCCTGCTGGTGCTGCAGCAGCGCCCCGACTGGCGTGCGGGCCTTCATGCGGCGGGCATGGAACGTCTGCTGGATGAAATGGATGCGCTGGTGCCGCGCGGTGCCGTGCTGGTGATCGAACAGGCGGACGTATTGCTGGCTGACTTGAACCGCAAGCAACTCAAACGCTGCCTGGCGCTATGGCGCAACTATCTGGCCAGCCACGGGGCGAGTGCGCTGTGGCTGGTGCAGGCCCTGCCGCCGCAATTGCATCTGGCCAGTCGCGAACTGGGTGGTATTGCGCGGATCTGGCGCGAGGATGGCAGCCTGTGTTGGCAGACCCTGCAGTGGCAGGGACGCGAGGAAGGCAGGCCGTTGCGCCTGTTGCAGGACCAGCGAGGCGCCCTGTTTGCTGCGGGCGAAGGGGAGGCTGCCGACTATGCCAACTTTGTCCCGCCCGATGAGCAGGTGGTGATCGCCACCGCCGGCGCCGTGGCCAATGAGCGGGTGGTGCCATCGGACTGGCAGATCGTCGCCGACCTCGCTGCGGTGCCTGCTGCCGCCAGCCAGGCAATTGCCGCTACCGTGCTGCTCGATGGCGGTGGACCCTATGAATTCACCAGTTTGTTGCGCTGCGTGCATGGTTTGCGCAGCGAGCGCGGCCGGCGCTTGAAAATCGTAGTGCGCGAGCGCGCCGGACGTTTTCGCTATAGCCAGGAGTGGGTGCTGCGCAATCTTGGCGTCAATCAGCTGGCCAGCCTGGACCTGAGCTTTTCGCGGCTGCTGAGCCAGATCGATGCACTGAAGGGACAGCGCTACCAGGGCGAGATCGTGCGCGACTTTACCGCGGCGGTGACGGCTGCTGAGCCGATCAGCGATTGCGGCTACCTGCCCCCGGCGCGCTTCTGCGCCCAAGTGGCCGAGGCCTGCCGCCGCGCCCGCGCGCTGGGCCTGATCAATACCTTGATCCGCCTGCCCTTGCTCGACCCTGTCGACCATCTGACTGCCTTGAAAGCCTTGCGCGCCAAGCGGCCTGGCGATGTCGCCACCTGTGATGCCGACAGTGTCTATCTGTTCTTGTTTGCTTGCCGCGAGCCCGATGCCGAGGAGACGCTGGCTCGCCTGTTTGCCATGCCGGTGGCCGAGCTGTTTGCCGGCCAGCTGCGCTGGCACGACAGCTTTGGCATCGAGCGCGCCATTACCGAGCTGGCCGAACAGCAGGAGCAAACCCCGGCGCCTGATCTGAGCAGCTATTTGCCGGCCAACCCGCCGCCACCGATGCCGACTCCAGCGCCGCAGCCACCTGCAGGCGAGCCGGTTTCACCGTATCGCCTGCTGCCGCGGTGGTCGCAGCAGGCGCCGGCACCGAGCGGCATCCGCACTGGCCGACCGGCGCCGCTGCCGGTAAAGCCCGGCCAGGAAAGCGCTTGACGCTAGGCTCTGGCAATCTGCCCCGACAAAGCGAGCATAATCGCGCCTTTGTGCTTCACGGTAGTGCCCTATGCCAAGCAAAAAAGCGTTGCCCCTTGAGCGTATTCTGCAAAGTCAGGGCTTCGGTAGCCGCAAAGCCTGTCGCGAATTGATCGAGGCGGGGCGGGTGGCGGTCAATGGACAGCCGTGTCGCCAGCCCGGCATGGCGCTGGTCGCTGACGAATCGCTGATCCTGCAGGTTGACGATACGCCGTGGCCATGGCGCGCCGCCGTATATCTGGCGCTATACAAGCCTGCCGGGGTGGAGTGCTCGCATCAGCCGCAGCATCATCGTTCGGTGTTTTCGCTGCTACCCGCCCATTTTGTCGCGCGCGGCGTGCAGTGCGCTGGCCGGCTGGATGCCGATACCACCGGTTTATTGCTGATGTCCGACGATGGCGCCTGGCTGCATGCGCTGGCCTCGCCCAAGCGCCATGTGCCCAAGACCTACCGGGTCAGCTGCCGGCATCCGCTTGATGAGGCCATGCTGCAAGCCTTGCGCAACGGCGTGATGCTGCACGACGAATCGCAGCCGCTGGCGGCGCTTCATTGCGAGCAGGCCGGCGAGCGGCAGCTGATCCTGACCATAGACCAGGGTAAATACCATCAGGTGAAACGCATGGTGGCCGCAGCCGGCAACCGGGTGGAGGGCTTGCACCGCGAGGCGGTGGGGGCGCTGCAGCTAGGGACTGGCGAGTTGGCCGAGCTGGCGGAAGGCAGCTGGCACATGCTTTCGGATATGGCGCTGGCTGCACTGCGCGGCTGAATTCCCGGGGCAGGTCTGATCTGCGGATTTGCGAGCGGAACTGGCGGCGTTGGCAAATAAAAGGATGGCTACCTTGAATGACCGCAGCCTCCCTGGGTGGAGGCTGCAGTCGCGGCTTTGCCAACAGTGGCTTGATCAGTCACGGCGCCAGCGGCCTTCGTCGCGGTAGCGATCGTCGCGCCATTCGTGATGATGTCGGCCACGGTGGCAACGCTCTTCACGGACCACCACTTCGCGTACTACCGGTGGCGAAGGCAGATAGACCACCCGGCTCACCGGTTGCTGGTACACCACCTGCTCGACGGGCTGGTGATACACCACCCGTTCAACCGGTTCGCTGTATATCACCCGCTCGGTAGGCTCGTTGTAAACGACGCGCTCAACTGATTCGGAACGGTAGTAATAAGGGCGCTGAACGACAACATCGCGCTGACCGGATCGCGAGGCCAGTGCGGCACCAAACGCGCCACCCAGCGCAGCACCCACCACCGCGCCATCGCGACCATGGTGATGATGGCCAATGGAAGCGCCGGCAGCGGCGCCGATCAGGCTGCCGATAATGGCGTCGTTCTGGTCAGCAAGGGCGGGGAGACTGAGGGAGGCAAGCAGGACAATCAGGGTAAGCGGCTTGTGCATGATGTGGCTCCTAGTGGCGGCAAGCTGCCGCGAATAGCCTCGACTATGCGCGCGCGTTTCTGAATCCTGGCTGAATCGCTGGCGGAAGGGGGCTGGCTGCCGGGATGTCAGGTGCATCCAGTGCCTACAGCTCCCAAGGACGAAAAACCTGTTGGCACGGAGAAAGCGCCAGATCCGCTTCCGTTTGCGCTTTGGACTGCGCGCACTTTGTGCTTACAAAAGTTTGATATTGCATAGCACGCTATCCACAAACAAGGCGCAGACCGCCAAGCCGTAGGTCGGGTTTTAACCCGACGCTCGCCAGCGGTCGTGAGGCCACCGATATCTGCTGTACTGTCGGGTTCAAAACCCGACCTACAGCGCTGTCGGACGGCCGGGGGCGGACGAGGAGCCAACTATCGGACTGATAGGAAAATTAAAATTGTGCACAAATGATTTGCTAACTACTATTCATTTGCCAGCCGGATTCGCCGGCCTACCTTCAAAGGAAAACCATCATGTCCGTACAAGTTCTCTACACCGCAGAAGCCACCGCCGTTGGCGGCCGTGAAGGCCAGATCGAATCGTCCGATGGCGTGCTCAAGGCCAAGCTGGCCCTGCCCAAGGAAATGGGCGGCGCCGGTGGCGCAGCCACCAATCCCGAACAATTGTTTGCCGCCGGCTACGCCGCTTGCTTCGAAGGCGCCGTGCGCTTTGTGGCACGGCAAAAGGGTGTGAAGATCGAACACGCATCGGTCACCGCCCGCGTCGGCGTCGGTCCGCGCGCCGCTGGTGGTTTCGGCATCACTGCCGCCCTGACTGTTTCCCTGCCGGGGCTCGATCGCGCTGTTGCGCAGGAACTGATCGACACTGCCCATAGCGATATCTGCCCTTATTCGCACGCCACCCGTGGCAATGTCGATGTGAGCATCGCGCTGGCCTGATGCTGCATAGGCCCATACCGGGCAGTAAACTGACCAAGGGCGCGCCATCTGCCGCGCCCTTGTCTATTGAGAAATCGCCCATGAATGAACCGGACTGGCTGCAACTTGACGCCCAGCTATGCTTTCGCCTGTATACCGCCTCACGGGTGGTGACCCGTTGTTACCAGCCCTTGCTGGAACAGCTCGGGCTCACCTATCCGCAATACCTGGTGATGCTGGTGCTGTGGCAGGACGACGAACTCACCGTGAAGGGCATAGGCGAGCGACTGAAGCTCGACTCTGGCACCTTGACGCCCCTGCTCAAGCGCATGGAGCAAGCCGGCCTGCTGCGCCGCGAACGCCGTGCCGACAATGAACGCGAAGTGCGTATCTGCCTGAGCGAAGCCGGCAAAGCGCTGCGCGATCCGGCAAAAGCCGTGCCGCCCGCTCTGGTCGAAGCACTGGGCATGCCGCTGGACGAATTGGCGACCTTGCGCGATTTGCTTGACGGGCTGATTGCGGGCGCGAAATCGTAGTCTTGAATTTGAGTATTCGGATAAGGGCGGCCAAGAAGTACGCCGTGCGTTAAGCCCCGTGACGCGCCCCTAGGCGCGGTAGCGCTGCTGTCCCACGGGTACCCGGCCGACAAGTCGGCCACCCGTCAGGCTCCCCCGCGGCGGCGGGGGCCGAGGGGGTGGAATCAATCAAGCGAAGGCCGTCTCAGCTCGCTCTGAACCGGAACACCCGGCTATGCCGGGTGCGCCCACTTAAGCTTCAGCTGCCACCCAGCCAATTACATCTTCAAAAGAAGTCCGCGTAGCGCTTGCGCTCCCAGTCCGATACATGGCGCGAATATTCGAGCCATTCCATGCGCTTGAGCCGGACAAATTCGTTGACGAAGTCCTGGCCCAGCGCCTCGGCCAGCACTGTATTGGCTTCCAGCGCATTGACGGCCTCACCGAGGTTTTGCGGCACGGCGGCAATGCCGGCCTCAGATAGCTGCTGCGGGCTGTATTCGTACAGATCGTCGTCAACACGGCGGCCGGCTTGCAGCTGGCGCTCGATGCCGTCGAGGCCGGTGGCGATCAGGGCGGCGGTGACCAGATAGGGGTTGGCGCCGGCGTCGGCCAGGCGCCATTCAATGCGCCCGCCCGGGCAACGCGCCAGCACGGTGCGGTTGTCGCCATAGGCGATATAGGCGGGCGCCCAGGTGGCGCCGGATAGCGAATTGCCCACCACCAGGCGCTTGTAGCTGTTCACCGTTGGCGCGCAGATGGAAGTGAGCGCTGCGGCGTGGTGCAGGATGCCGGCGAGGAAGTGATAGCCCAGCGTGCTCAGTTCATAGCCATTGGCGTCCTGTTTGTCCTCGAACAGGTTGCGGCCATCGGCATCGGCAATCGACAGATGAAAGTGCAGGCCGGAGCCGGCGCGGTCGGCAAAGGGCTTGGGCATGAAGCTGCACAGCATGCCCAGTTGTTCCGCCGCCGCGCTGGCGGCCATCTTGAAGTAGATGTAACGGTCGGCGCTGGTCAATGCGTCGGCATACACATAGTTGATTTCGTACTGGCCGGGTGCGTCCTCATGGTCGATCTGGTAGACATCGGCGCCCACCGCCGCCATCGCCTCGGTCACTTGCTGCAGAAACTGGCGATTGGCGTCGCGGGTCAGGCCCTTGTAGTCGTAACTGGCTTTGTCGAGACGATCGAGCGGGTCGGCTGGCTGGTAGTCGCCATCGGCGGTGCGGCGGAGCAGGATGAATTCCGGCTCCAGCCCGGTGTTCAGGGTCCAGCCACGCGCCGCCAGCCGCGCCAGCTGGCTTTTCAGCAGTACTCGCGAGCAGAGCGGGTGTGGCTTGCCATGTACGTGGCCATCGCCGACCACTCGCGCATAGCCGGGCTGCCAAGGCATAAGCGCCAGGGTGGCAAGATCGGCCCGCGCGTAATAGTCGCCGCCATTGCGGGCAATGCCGGTACCCCAGATGGCATAGCCGGAAAAGCCGGCGCCGGTATGGGTAATCAGGTCCAGATGCCGCGCCGGCACGATCTTGGTCTTGGCGGCGCCGTGGATATCGACGAACTGTGCCAGCAGATACTCGACCTGATGGTCATGCAGCCATTGCTGGGCGCTTGCCAACGCCGCGGTCTGAACATCGTTACGCATAGGGGCCTCGATTGGGTGAGCTGGACTGTACTGGGGCGGGACCGCTGTCGTGCCGGATTCCCGGAGCAACAAGGATAGTAGAGCCCCCAAGTATCGTGGCGAAGCGCGGCCCGCGGCCAGATACAGATGCCGCCTCTGCCGGGCCGCTTGTATGGCCCGGTGGGCCAGTACAGATGGGTGCAGCAGCCGCCAAGCGACCTGGAAGGGCGACGGACAGGTAGTGCGATTGCTGTTGTATTTTCTACCTACCAAGCAATTGCTCTAGATTTCTGCGCATGACTTGTCTACTTTGTTGCTACCGCCGGCTTGGCATGGCGGATCAATAAACACGGAGACAACATCGATGACACGCTTTGCCCGCTTGCTGGCAACGCTGGGGCTCGCCTGCGCCCTCGCCATGCCGACTGCTTCGGCCGCATCCAGTGGCTATACCCAGACCCGCTATCCCATCGTGCTGGTGCACGGCCTGTTCGGTTTCGACCAGGCGCTCGGGGTGGACTATTTCTATCGCATACCGGCCGAATTGCAGAAAGACGGCGCCAAGGTCTATCTGGCCCAGGTGTCGGCCACCAATAGCAATGAGGCGCGCGGCGAGCAGCTGCTGGCCCAAGTCAAGCAGGTGCTGGCCATTACTGGCGCCAGCAAGGTCAATCTGATCGGCCATAGCCAGGGCGCGCCGACCAGCCGCTACGTGGCCGGCGTGGCACCGCAGCTGGTGGCCTCGGTCACCACCGTCGGCGGCGTCAACAAGGGTTCGCGCATTGCCGATATCACCCGTGGCGCCTTGCCGCCGGGCTCGGTGTCCGAGACCCTGGCCGCCTCGGTCGCCAAGGGCCTGGCCGGCCTGATCTCGCTGGCCTCCGGCGGGCAGAAGCTGCCGCAAGACCCGCTGGCGGCGCTGGATGCGCTCACCACTAGCCGGATGAACCAGTTCAATGCCCGCTTTCCGGCAGGCGTGCCACGTAGCGATTGCGGCGAAGGCGACTACAGCGCCAATGGCATCCGCTTTTATTCATGGAGCGGCAGCAGCACCGTCACCAATATCTTCGACGCCAGCGATGCCCTCTTGGGCCTGACCGGCCTTGCCTATGGCAGCCCGAATGACGGGCTGGTGGGTACCTGCGCCAGCCATCTGGGCCAGGTATTGCGCGACAACTACCGGATGAACCATGCCGATGAGATCAACCACTTCTTCGGCCTAGTGCATCTGTTCGAGACCGACCCGGTCACCGTGTATCGCCAGCACGCCAATCGCCTGAAAAACGCTGGCCTGTAAATGCGCAGCGTCGTGGCAAAAGGGCTGGGTTTAGCCGCCGTGCTGGCGCTGGCGGCCTGCCTGGCCTGGTCGACTTCGGTGCCGGTGCAGCAGGCAGCAGCCCTGCCACCACCCGGCATTGCCCCATCGCAAGCCGGCACCCAGGCCGATGGCCAGGTGCTGGCAAGCGGCGAGGCGCTGGCTGTCGATGACGGTCTGCGGCGCCGCTTCGACTATTACCTGGTCGGCATCGGCGAGCGGCCCCTGCCGGCCCTGCTTGCCGAGATCGACCGCGATCTCGCCGCCAGCTTGCCGGCCAGCGCTGCCGCTGAAGCCAGCCGGCTGCTGCGCCGCTATGTCGACTACAAACGCGCGCTGGCCGAGCTCAAGGTGGCAAACGCCACTGGCGACGATCCGGCCAGCCTGTCGGCACGCCTGCATGCGCAACGCAAGCTGCGCGACCGCTTCTTCAGCGCGGCGGAAAGCCGGGGACTGTTTGCCTGGCAAGACGCATTTGATGACGATGCATTAGCTCGCTTCGCCATTCAGCACGATGGCCAGCTGGACGCGGCGGCGCGTGAGCAGAAGCTGGCTGAGCTGGCGCGCTATCAGGCACCCGAGCTGCAGGCAGCCCGCCAGGCACCGGTGCAGTATCTGGCGCTGGATGACGCAGTCAAGGCGGCGCGCAGCAAGGGGGCGGATGAGGCAGCCATCTATCGCCTGCGCAGCAATGCGGTGGGCGAGGAAGCCGCAACGCGACTGGCGGCACTGGATCGCGACGAGGCAGCCTGGCAGCAGCGGGTAGACGGCTATCTGCTTGAACGCAAAAACATCCAGTCAAACAGCCAGCTCAGCACCAGCCAGCGCGATGCGGCCCTGGCGAGCCTGCGCGACAGCCGCTTCAACGCGACCGAGCAGTTGCGTTTGACGGTGCATGAGGAGCAGTTGCATTGATTGAATGAAGCGGAGCGAAGTCGGCCGCATTACCGACTGCTGCGGCCTGGAAGCGTCGCGTGCTTGCGATGAGTTACCTGCTTGTGCATGAATTTCGCTCATGCAGAAGCCTGCGCCTGCCGGCGAGGCAGCGTAGCCGCCGTGATAAAATCCTCCGCTTTCCCCCGTAAATTCAGGTAGTTCGCCATGACCCGCCGCGCCACGCTCCATGCCCTGTTGCAACAACGCATTCTGATTCTGGATGGCGGCATGGGGACGATGATCCAGCGTCACAGGCTGGAAGAGGCCGACTACCGCGGCGAGCGATTCAAGGATTGGCCGAGCGACCTGAAGGGCAATAACGACCTCCTGGTGCTGACCCGGCCTGATGTGATCGGCGGCATTCATCAGGCCTATCTTGATGCCGGCGCTGACATCATCGAGACCAATAGCTTCAACGCCACCAGCGTGGCCATGGCCGACTACGATATGCAGTCGCTGGTGTTCGAGCTGAATGTCGAGGCTGCCCGGCTGGTGAAGAACCTGTGCGAAGCGCAAACCGCCAAAACGCCGAACAAGCCGCGTTTTTGTGCGGGTGTCTTGGGGCCGACGAACCGCACCTGCTCGATCAGTCCCGATGTGAACGACCCGGGATTTCGCAATATCAGCTTCGATGCGCTGGTCGAAAGCTACAGCGAAGCCATCGATGGCCTGGTACAGGGCGGGGCCGACCTGCTGCTGGTTGAGACCATCTTCGACACACTGAACGCCAAGGCGGCGGTGTTTGCCATTCACAAGTATTTCGACGAGCGGCCCGATATCGAGCGCTTGCCGATCATGGTGTCCGGCACCATCACCGACCAGAGCGGCCGCACGCTCACCGGCCAGACCACCGAGGCCTTCTACAACTCGCTGCGCCATGCCGATGCGATCAGCTATGGCCTGAACTGCGCGCTCGGGCCTGACTTGTTGCGCCCCTATGTGGAAGAAATGGCGCGGGTGTCGGAAAGCTTTGTATCGGTGCATGCCAACGCCGGTTTGCCCAATGCCTTTGGCGGCTATGACCTGACGCCGGATGTGATGACCAAGCAGGTGCAGGAATGGGCCGCTACGGGCCTCGTCAATATCGTCGGCGGCTGCTGCGGCACTACGCCCGACCATATTGCCGCGATGGCGCAGGCGCTGGCGGGTATGGCACCGCGTGTGTTGCCGCAGATTGAAGCCAAGCAGCGCCTGTCGGGCCTGGAGCCGTTCAATATCGGCGACAAGGACCTGTTCGTGAACGTGGGCGAGCGTACCAATGTCACCGGCAGCCGTGCTTTTGCCAAGCTGATTCTGGCCGGTGACTACCCGGCTGCGCTGGAGGTGGCCCGCCAGCAGGTGGAGAACGGCGCGCAGGTCATCGACGTGAACATGGACGAAGGCATGCTCGATGCCGAAAAAGCCATGGTCACCTTCCTGAACCTGATCGCCGCCGAGCCCGATATCTCGCGCGTGCCGGTGATGATCGACTCGTCCAAGTGGAGCGTGATCGAGGCCGGCCTCAAGTGCATCCAGGGCAAGGGCATCGTCAACTCGATCTCGCTGAAGGAGGGCTATGACGAGTTCGTGAAGCACGCCCGCCTGGTGAAGCGCTACGGCGCGGCGGTAATCGTGATGGCCTTTGATGAACAAGGTCAGGCCGACAACTACCAGCGCAAGATCGATATCTGCAAGCGCTCTTACGACATTTTGGTCGATCAGGTCGGGTTCGACCCGGCCGACATCATCTTCGACCCGAATATCTTTGCGGTGGCCACCGGCATCGAGGAACACGCCAAATACGGCATCGATTTCATCGAAGCCACCGGCTGGATCAAGCAACACCTGCCGCACGCCAAGATTTCCGGCGGCGTGTCGAATGTATCGTTCAGCTTCCGTGGCAATAACAAGGTGCGCGAGGCGATTCACGCCGTGTTTCTCTACCACGCCATCCAGCGCGGCATGACCATGGGCATCGTCAATGCCGGCGCGCTGGAAGTGTATGAAGAGGTCGACCCGGCGCTGCGCGAGGCGATTGAGGACGTGGTACTGAACCGCGCCCGTGCCGATGGTGCCGACACCACCGAAGCCCTGATCACCCTGGCCGAGCGCTTCAAGGGCGACGCGGCCGAGGCCAAGGCAGAAGACCTGAGCTGGCGCCAGCTGCCGCTGCAGGACCGCATCACCCATGCGCTGGTCAAGGGCATCACCACCTATATCGTCGAAGACACCGAAGCAGCCCGCCAGTGCCTGCCGCGCCCGATCAATGTGATCGAAGGCCCGCTGATGAACGGCATGAACCATGTTGGCGACCTGTTCGGCTCGGGCAAGATGTTCCTGCCGCAGGTGGTGAAGTCGGCACGCGTCATGAAGGCGGCGGTGGCTTATCTGGAGCCAT
>NZ_JAYRLZ010000372.1:0-3317 GCF_041904975.1 Chitinimonas sp.
TGCGGCCCGCCACTTCCGACATCGGCGCCAACAGCGGCAAGCCGCCACGCGCATCGGTCACCGTCTCATAGGCAATGGCAACACAGCCCGATTTGACCAAGGCAGCGGTTTGATCAGGATCGGGCGCCAGGTGCAGATAGGTATACAGAATCTGGCCCGGGCGCAGCATGGCGCATTCCACCGGCTGCGGCTCCTTCACCTTGATGATCATATCGGCGCGCTGGAAGATCTCGGCAGCTGCCGCCACCATCTGCGCACCGGCCGCCACATATTGGGCATCGGGAAAACCGATTGCCGTACCCGCATTCTCTTGCACCAGCACCTGATGGCCGTGGCCGGTGAGCTCTTTCACACCAGCTGGCGTCAGGCCGACGCGATATTCGTGATTCTTGATTTCCTTGGGTACGCCGATCAGCATCTTGACTGTCTCCATGATTGTTGTGTGCGCCGGGCTTGCTTCGGGTGTCATGCTTCGCTGCAGCTTGCACGGCAGGTCTCGCAGCGTAAAACATTTTCAACAAGCCAGCCCGATGCAATGTCAAACATATTAAACACTTGCCCGCAAAGGTGCGACAAGCTTCATCGCTTGTGCATCGCACAAAGCTAGCATTACTCGGCAGGTTTACAACAAGCCATGCCGACATACCGGGCACCACGGATTCAGGTGCACGCCCCGCCAGCGAGCCATCATGGCTGCACTTCGGGCCCACTCCGGCGGCAAGGCCTGCCCAATCGGTTTGACAGCAGAGCAACAGGGAACTGTAAACCGGCACGGCATCACGCCACAGGCTTGCCAGCCTGCGCAACAGCGTATATTTTCCCGCAACAGGGCGTTCAGTATATTAGACACCACATGCAAAACCCCGCCCACGCAAGGAAGATGCCATGTCCATTGAAGTCAGCACCCGCTTGAAGATCGTTCGCGAAAAGCATGCCTTGTCGCAGCGCGAACTGGCCAAGCGGGCCGGCGTCACCAACAGCACCATTTCGCTGATCGAACAAAACCGCGTCAGCCCGTCGATTTCATCGCTGAAAAAAGTGCTGGATGGCGTGCCGATGAGCCTGGCCGAATTCTTTACCTTTGATATCGAAGAGCCGGAGCGCCCTTCCCCGTTTTTTGGCGCCGACGCCATGCCCGATATCGGCGGCGAAGGCGTCAACCTGTTCCTGATCGGCCACGGCGTGCAGAACCGCCATATCACCATGCTGCGCGAGGTGTATGAAGCCGGCGCCGACACTGGCGCCGAAATGCTGTCGCATGCCGGCCAGGAAGTCGGCGTGGTGGTGAAGGGCGAGATCGAATTGACGGTGGCCGAACAAAGCCGCGTACTCAAGCCCGGCGAAGGCTATTACTTTGATTCCACCTTGCCGCACCGCTTTCGCAACCTGGGCCGCGAGGTAGCCGAGCTGGTCAGCGCCAGCTTGGTCAGCCCGCATTCCCCACCGAGTTTTTGATTCGCCGATGTATTTAGAAAAATCTTGAACCACAGAGGGCACAGAGAACACAGAGGTGGCACAGAGACTTGCTCGGGTGCGATGGCTCACACCGGCTTGCACCTGTAGGAGCGGCTTTAGCCGCGATAGGCAGTTTCTTCGCGGCTAAAGCCGCTCCTACAAGCAAAGCACTCACGCCAAGCATGCACACGCCAGCCCAGCCAGATCTGCCTGCGTTTCCTCTGTGCCACCTCTGCGCTCTCTGTGCCCTCTGTGGTTCAAGATTTGGGTTTTCAACTTAGTAGCCACGTACATTTTCAAGAGGCCCTGCCATGCAACGTTACGAAAAACTGTTTATCAACGGCGAATGGGTTGCCCCGCACGGCAGCGGTTTTACCAGCGTCGTCAACCCGGCCACTGAAGAGGTCTTCGCCGAAGTAGCCAATGCCGACCTTGACGACGTGAATGCCGCCTTCGCCGCCGCCCGCGCCGCCTTCCCGGCCTGGTCTGCAACCCGCGCCGCCGAGCGTGCCGACTGGATCACCAAATTGCATGCCGCGCTCGACAAGCGCCGCGATGCGCTGGCGCTGGCAATTTCGCAATCGATGGGCTGCCCCTTGGAAATCGCCAAGATCATCCAGGTGAACTGCGTCAGCGCCTTCAAGAAGTTCGCCGAGCGCGCATTCGAGATGGAAGTGGAAAAGCAGGTCAACAATTCCCTGGTGGTGCGCGAGCCGGTCGGCGTGTGCGCCTTTATCACCCCGTGGAACTACCCGCTGTACCAGCTGATCGGCAAGGTGGCGCCAGCCTTGGCCACCGGCTGCACCATGGTGCTCAAGCCCTCCTCGGTCACCCCGCTGCAAGATTTGATCTTTGCCGAGGCGGTGGCCGAAATCGGCCTGCCCAAGGGCGTATTCAATCTGGTCACCGGTCGTGGCGGCGTACTGGGCGACGCGATGGTCACCCACCCGGAAGCGGATATGGTGTCGTTCACCGGCTCCACCGCCACCGGTCGCCGCATCCAGCGCCTGGCTGCCGACTCGGTGAAGCGGGTGTGCCTGGAGCTGGGCGGCAAGTCGGCGTTTATCATCACCGAAGATGCACCGCTGGAGCAGGCGGTCAGCTTTGGCGTGAAGGATGTGATGATCAACAGCGGCCAGACCTGCATAGCCCTGAGCCGCATGCTGGTGCCGGCCAGCCGCTATGAAGAAGCCGCAGCGATCGCCAAGCAGGTGGCCGAAGGCCTGAAGGTGGGCGACCCGATGGCAGCGGATACCTATGTTGGCCCGATGAGCTCGATGGGTCAGCGCGATACGGTGCTGGGCTATATCCAGAAAGGGCTGGACGAAGGCGCCAAGCTGCTCACCGGCGGACTCGACTACCCGGAAGGCATCAGCCGAGGCGCCTATGTGCGTCCGACCATCTTCCGCGATGTACACAACAAGATGACCATCGCCCAGGAAGAAATCTTCGGGCCGGTAATCTGCATGATTCCCTACCACACCCTCGATGAAGCGATCAGCATCGCCAACGATAGCGTCTACGGCCTATCGGGCGGCGTATGGGCCGCCACCCGCGAGGAAGGCATCCGCATTGCCCGTCAGTTGCGCACCGGCGGCGTGTATGTCAACGGCGGCGATTTCAACTACGACGCACCGCTGGGCGGCTACAAGCAATCGGGCAACGGTCGCGAATGGGGCGATTTCGGCATGCATGAGTTTTATGAGATCAAGTCGATGCAGCTGTAAGCCGCATGAAACAGCCCGGAGAAACGCCACTGCATGCAGTGGCGTTTTTTTGTTCGCAGCGACACGAGTATTTGAAGTGCCACCGTACGACGCCAAAAGGTGTTTTTAGGGGGGAGGAAAATTTTGCGGAAAACC
>NZ_JAYRLZ010000373.1:0-3315 GCF_041904975.1 Chitinimonas sp.
GACCGCATCAGCGACAAGGCCAAGCTCGACGAAAACAAGACCGAGCTGACCCGTGCGCTGGAGCACTTGAGCGCTGCGGTGGAAGACTTCGACGCCATGGCCGCCAAGGCGGTTGAGCTGCGCACCGAACTGGGCAAGCGCAAGCCCACGGTGGATGCCAGTGCCTGGGAAGAATGCCTGAGCTATATCGACTGGCTGCGCGACGATCATTTCGTGTTCCTCGGCTATCGCGATTACGACCTGACCGACAGCCGCGACGGCGTGCAGCTGACCATCGTCAAGGGCTCCGGCCTCGGGCTGCTGCGCGGCGAATCGCGCGGCGCCCATTCGGCCAGCTTCGCCGCACTGCCGGCCGAGATCCGCGCCCTGGCGCGCGACAAGGCGCCGCTATTGCTGACCAAGACCAATTCGCGCTCCACCATCCATCGCGGCGCTTATCTGGACTGCGTGGGCCTCAAGCGCTACGACGCCAAGGGCAATGTGGTGGGCGAGCGCCGTTTCCTCGGCCTGTATACCGCCAAGGCCTACAACACCCCGCCGCACCAGATTCCGGTACTGCGCCGCAAGATCGAAGCGGTGATGGCCAGCAGCCAGAGCCCGGCCGCCAGCCACAAGGGCAAGACCTTGCTCAATGTGCTGGAAACCTATCCGCGCGATGAGTTGATCGAGATTTCCGAAGCAGCGCTGGGCGAAATCGCCCAAGGCATCGTGCATTTGCAGGAACGCTCGCGCGTGCGCGCCTTTATCCGCGAAGACCTGTATCGCCGCTATGTGTCGGCCCTGGTCTATATGCCGCGCGACAATTACAACACCGATGTGCGGCTGAAAATGCAGAACATCCTGCTGCAGGCGTTTAACGGCACCTCGGCAGAATTCAATGTGATGCTGTCCGATTCGGCCCTGGCGCGCATTCAGTTCATCGTCCGCACCCCGGCCGGCCAGACCCTGCCGGATTACGACCCGCGCGAAATCGAAAGCCAGATTTCCCAGGCCACCCGCCGCTGGACCGATGATCTGCAACTGAACCTGGCCGCCCATGCCGGCGAAGAGCGCGGCATGGCACTGTATGCCAAGTATGCCAAGGCATTCGCCCCGGCCTATTACGCCGACTACGACGCCCGCACTGCAGTCAGCGATATCGACAAGATCGAGCAGGCACTGCAGGCCGGCCGCCTGACCATGAAGCTGACCGATGCAACGCTGGCCGACCCGAGCCAGCACCGCTTCAAGATCTTCCGTGAAGAGCCGATTGCGCTGAGCGACAGTCTGCCAGTGCTGGAAAACATGGGCGTGCGCGTTATCGAAGAGCAGCCCTACACCCTGAACTTTGCCGAGCAGGGCCGCGCCTGGGTGACCGATATCGCCATCAAGCTGCCGATCGCCGGCCTGCTCGATGACGACGCCAAGCGCAGCGCCTTCCAGCAAGGCTTTGCTGCGATTTTCGAAGGCCAGGCCGAGAACGACCGCTTCAACAAGCTGATCATGCTGGCGGGCCTGGAATGGCGCGAAGTGGTGCTGCTGCGCGCCTATGCCAAATACCTGAAGCAGGCCGGGCTCAATTACAGCCTCGACCATATTGCCGAGCGCCTCGGTCAGTTCCGCGACATCGCCCGCGACTTGGTCAGCCTGTTCAATGCCCAGCACGAGCTCAAGCAAAAGCGCGCCAAGGACGTCGAGCCGCTGGCTGCCAAGATCAAGGAAGCCCTGTCCCAGGTGCCCAGCCTCGACGACGAGCGCATCCTGTCCGGCTTCTTCCATGCCATCCGCGCCACCCTGCGCACCAACTACTTCCAGCCGGCAGCCGATGGTAGCAACAAGCCCTACATCAGCTTCAAGTTCGATAGCCGCGCCATGCCGAACATGCCGCAACCGGTGCCGCTGTTCGAAATCTGGGTGTACTCGCCACGCGTGGAAGGCATCCACCTGCGCTTTGGCAAGGTGGCCCGTGGCGGCCTGCGTTGGTCCGACCGCAAGGAAGACTTCCGCACCGAAGTGCTGGGCCTCGTCAAAGCGCAGCAGGTGAAGAACACGGTGATCGTGCCGGTCGGCTCCAAGGGCGGCTTCGTGGTCAAGCAGGCACCGGAAGGCCGCGAGGCCTACCAGGCCGAGGGCATCGAGTGCTACAAGACCTTTATCCGCGGCCTGCTCGACCTCACCGACAATCTGGTCGACGGCAAGGTAGTGCCGCCCAAGGCGGTGGTACGCCGTGATGTGGACGACCCTTACTTGGTGGTGGCAGCCGACAAGGGCACCGCAACCTTCTCCGATATCGCCAACGGCGTGTCGCAGGAATACGGCTTCTGGCTGGACGATGCCTTTGCCTCGGGCGGCTCGGTCGGTTACGACCACAAGAAGATGGGCATTACCGCCAAGGGCGCGTGGGAATCGGTGAAGCGCCATTTCCGCGAAATGGGCCACGACACCCAGAAGCAACCCTTCACCGTGGCCGGTATCGGCGATCTGATGGGCGATGTGTTCGGTAACGGCATGCTGCTCAGCAACCAGATCAAGCTGGTGGCCGCCTTCAACCACCTGCATATCTTCCTCGACCCGAATCCGGATCCGGCCAAGAGCTTTGCCGAGCGCCAGCGCATGTTCGCCCTGCCCCGCTCCAGCTGGGAAGACTACGACAAGAAGACGCTGAGCAAGGGTGGCGGCATCTACTCGCGTAGCGCCAAGTCGATTCCGCTGTCGCCGGAAATCCGCAAGGTGCTGGATGTCACCGATGAAGCGATGGCGCCGAATGACCTGATCCGCGCCATCCTGAAAGCCCCGGTCGATCTGCTGTACAACGGCGGTATCGGCACCTACTTCAAGGCCAGCAGCCAGAGCCACGCCGAAGCGGCCGACCGCGCCAACGATGCGCTGCGCATCGATGGCCGCGAGATCCGCGCCAAGGTGATCGGCGAAGGCGGCAATCTCGGCTTCACCCAGCTGGGCCGGGTGGAATACGCCATGCAGGGCGGCCATATCTGCACCGACGCCATCGATAATTCGGCCGGTGTGGACTGCTCCGACCATGAGGTGAATATCAAGATCCTGCTGGGCCGTCTGCTGCAGGCCGGCGATATGACGCTGAAGCAGCGCAATGCCTTGCTGGCCGATATGACCGACAATGTCGGCGAGCTGGTGCTGCGCGACAACTATCTGCAAACCGCCGCCATCAGCCTGGAGCTGAAGCAGGCCAAGTCGCTGCTCAGCGTGCATGGCCGCTTTATGCAAGGCCTGGAGCGCGCCGGCAAGCTGAGCCGCCGCATTGAATATCTACCGAACGATGTGCAGCTGGCCGAGCGCCAGGCCGGCGGCCGTGGCCTG
>NZ_JAYRLZ010000374.1:0-3307 GCF_041904975.1 Chitinimonas sp.
AGCACAACCGTTTCACGTCCCCTTATACTCGGCTAGCCAGATAGCGCCGCTCCCACGGGGTGATTTCATGCTGGAAGCTGGCCAGTTCCACTTCCTTGACTGCTACGAAGGCCTCGACAAATTCGTCGCCGAATAGCTGGCGGGCGATTTTGCTGGCCAGCATGGTGTCGAGTGCGCCCTCCAGGGTGCGCGGCAGGGCCGGGCCGCTGTCTTCCTGCTCGAACACCGTGCCGACGGCTTCAGCGCTCGGTTCCAGCTGCTGCTCGATGCCATAGAGGCCAGCCGCCAGGGTGGCGGCCAGAACCAGGTAAGGGTTGGCATCGCAGCCGGGTATGCGGTTTTCCACCCGGCGGGCGGCCGGACCGGAGCGCGGGATGCGGATGCCGACCGAGCGATTGTCATAGCCCCAGCTCAGATTGACCGGCGCTGCCATATGCTTGGCAAAGCGGCGATAGCTGTTGATATGCGGGCACAGCATCGGCATCAGCGCCGGCGTCGCCACCTGCACGCCGGCAATGTACTGGTAGAACAGCGGGCTGGGCTCGCCGCTCTCCTGGCTGAAGATATTGTGGCCTTGCGCATCGACCACGCTCTGGTGGATATGCATGGAGCTGCCGGGCTGGCCGGCCAAGGGCTTGGCCATAAATACTACCTGCAGGCCATGCTTGAAGCCGATTTCGCGCAGGGCGTATTTGAACAGGAAGGTCTGGTCGGCCAGGGTCAGCGCATCGCCATGCAGCAGGTTGATTTCGTATTGGCTTGGGCCCAGCTCATGGACAAAGGTGTCGCCGGGAATACCCAGTTCAGCCAGTGCCGCCAGGGCTTCGTCGAAGAAGTCGGCATGGTCGTTCAGGCCGCCGAGGCTAAAGCCCTGGTTGCCGTCTTCGCGTCGGCCATTGCGGCTCAGCGGCGCGCTCATCGGCTCGTTCGGGTCGAGATTGGGCTGGAGCAGGTAGAACTCGATTTCCGGCGCTACTACCGGCGACCAGCCGCGCTGCGCGTAGCGGGCCAGCACCTGCTTGAGCACATTGCGCGCAGCAATCGGCGTCGGCTTGCCATCAAGGTCGTAACAGTCGTGCAGCGCCATGGCGCGCGGCTGCTTGGCCCAGGGCACCCGCTTGAGGGTGCCGGGAATCGGGCGCAGCACCATGTCGGGGTCACCTTCGCCCGAGTAGCGGTAGTCGGCCCAATCGCCGGTGGCGGTATGGATGGCCACCGCACGGCACAGGCGCAGCTCCTGGCCGCCAGCGAAGGCTGCGGCCGGCATGGCCTTGCCGCGCGCGGCGCCATTGATGTCGGCCACCAGGCATTCCACTTCGCGCACTCCCTGGGTGTGCAACCAGCTGGTATCGGGTGAAGAAGGCGTCATGCTCATCAAAGTCTCCTGGTGCCGCACGGGTGGCGGCGACGGTCAAATTCGGGCGGGGCTTCCCGCAGCAGGTGCAAGCGGTGCGGCGTTATCAAAACAGATCGCGCATCCGGTAAAAAAACTTGCCGGCCGCTTCCATCGGGCCGGCCAGTAGTCGCCCGCCGGGAAACGGCGGGTTGGACAGTTTCTCGAAACGCTTGAGCTGGGTGTCGTCGCCCAGTATTGCCTCGGCCAGTACCCGGCCTGCCACACAGGTGGGGATGACGCCGTGGCCGGAAAAGCCCTGCGCCCAATACACATTGCCGCGCCGCCCAAAATCGGGGGTGCGGCGCAGGGTGCAGTCGATCAGACCGCCCCAGCCGTAATCGAGCTGCACGCCTTTGAGCTGCGGAAACACCTTTTCCAGCGCCGGCCGCATCGCTGCCTTGATATCGCGCGGCATGCCGCCCAGATAGGTGCAGCCACCGCCAAACAGCAGCCGGCCATCCTGGCTCAGCCGGAAGTAATCGAGCACGAACTGGTTGTCGGTGACGCAGGCGCCACTGGGCACCAGCTTGGCGCCGCGCTCACCCAGGGGCTCGGTGGCCACCATGAAGGTGCCGACTGGCAATATGCGCCGGCTGCGGTCGCGGTCGAAGTCGCCGAGGTAGACATTGGCTGCCAGCACCAGGGTGTCGCAGCGCACGCTGCCTTGGGCGGTGGTGATGACCACGCGATCGCCCTGCGACTGGTGCGAGATGGCAGCGCTTTGCTCGTAAATGCTGACGCCCAGGCGCTCGGCAGCGGCAGTAAGGCCCAGCACATATTTGAGCGGGTGCAGATGGCCCGCTTCCGGGTCGTACAGTGCCGCCTGATAGCGCGGGCTGTCCACCCAGTCGCGCAGCTGCGGCTTGTCGATTAACTGCAGGCCGCTATAGCCCCAGTGCTGGCTGGCTTCCTCTTGCCAGTCGGTCAGCAGCTTGACGCGGCGCGGTAGCACGGCGGTCCATAGATGGCCGTCGCGCCAGTCGCAGTCGATTTGGTGCTGCGCAATGCGCTGGCGGATTTCCAGCGCGGCGCCGCGTACCAGCTTCCAGATTTCCATCGCCTCGTCACGGCCCAGCTGGGCCTCGATCGGCGGCATATCGCAGGAAAAGCCGAGGATGGCTTGCCCGCCATTGCGGCCCGAGGCGCCCCAGCCGACGCGGGCTGCTTCCAGCATCACCACCTTTTTGCCGGCTTCAGCAAGGCGCAGTGCGGTATAGAGGCCAGCAAAACCGGCGCCGACGACACAGACGTCGGCATCTAGCGCACCTTGCAAGGTCGGCCGCTCGCGCAGGCGGTCGGCCGCGCTGGCGGCGTAGTAGCTGTCGGGGTAACGGTTAAGTGGCGTCGTTTCGAGGGCCATGAGGTCAGTTCGGTAGGTCGGAATTCATTCCGACGGTGATGCTTGCAAGGGGGCGTCGGACTACTTTCCGACCTGGGGCGTAGATCGGTTCATCATGCCAAGGCTTATTCCAACCTACCGAGGATTTGCTCGCTATGTTGGCCGAGGGTTGGCGGCGCAACATCGTAGCGGATCGGTGTTTTGGAGAACTTGATCGGATTGGCCACCATGGTCACGCTGCCATGCGGATGCGCAATCTCCACCACGCCCTGGCGGGCCGCCACTTGTGGCTCGGCCAGTGCTTCGGCAATGGTATTGATCGGCCCGCCAGGAATGCCGGCAGCTTCCATGCCGTTGATCCAGTAGGCGCGTGGCTGGGTCTTCATGGCTTCGCGTATCTGCGGCACCAGCAGTTCGCGGTTCAGCACGCGCGCCTTGTTGCTGGCGAAGCGCTCGTCAGCGGCCCATTCGGCATGGCCGGCCAGCTCGGCAAAGCGGGCGAACTGGCTGTCATTGCCGACTGCCACAATCACATGGCCATCGCTGGCTTCAAATGCCTGGTAGGGCACGAT
>NZ_JAYRLZ010000375.1:0-3301 GCF_041904975.1 Chitinimonas sp.
TCGACAAGCCGCAGCTATCAGCCAAGTGGTTTACCGCGCTGCAAGAGGCAGGTGCCAGCCTGGCCTGCCCGGCAATCGGCCGTAACGAGCTGCCCGGCTGGATCAGCGAGCGGCTGGCGCGGCAGCAGCAGCGCCTGGCCAGTGAGGCCATGGCCTATCTGGTGGCTCGGGTCGAGGGCAATCTGCTCGCCGCCAAGCAGGAAATCGACAAACTGGCCCTGCTGCATCCACCCGGCGAATTGAGCCTGGCCGATCTGCAAGCCGAAGTGGCCGATGTAGCCCGCTACGATGTGTGGGGCTTGGGCGAGGCCCTGGTGGCCGGTGATGCCGCCCGCTTTGCCCGCATGCTCGATGGCCTGCGCGGTGAAGGCGAGGCGCCCCATCTGGTACTGTGGGCGCTGGCCGACGAAGTACGCGCCCTGCTGCGCGTGGGCCGTGGCCGCGAAGCCGGTGGCAATCTGCAGCAGCTATACCGCGAAAACCGCGTATGGGGCGACAAACAGAAACGCTATCCGGCCGCGCTGGACCGCCTCAAGGGTGTGCAACTGAAAGCCGCCTTGCTGCATGCAGCCGAGATCGACCGCATCATCAAGGGCATTGGCACCGGCGACGCCTGGGAAGAACTATTGAAGCTGGGCATGCGCTTGATGCCGGCACAAAAAACCAGATCCTGAACCACAGCGTATTCGCCGGATGCAGCGCCCACACCTTGCGCGAGTTCGCTGCGGTTCAAGATTTCACAGGTCGTACAGCGATGAAAGAGCAGATCCTCATCAATGTCACCCCGCAGGAAACGCGGGTGGCGGTGACCGAAGAAGGTATCGTCCAGGAAATCCATATCGAGCGCGCAGCCCAGCGCGGCATTGTCGGCAATGTCTATCTGGGTGTGGTGCGGCGGGTATTGCCTGGTATGCAGTCGGCGTTTATCGAGATCGGCCTGGAACGTGCGGCCTTTCTGCATATCGCCGATGTGATCGAGCAGCGCCAGCATCCGAGCGAGCCGCAGCGTATCGAGCGCCTGATGTTCGAGGGCCAGAGCGTGATGGTGCAGGTGATCAAGGACCCGATCGGCAGCAAGGGCGCGCGTCTGTCCACCCAGATCAGCATTGCCGGGCGCTTTCTGGTGTTTCTGCCGCAGGAGCACCATATCGGCGTCAGCCAGCGCATCGAGCATGGCGAAGGCCGCGAGCATCTGCGTGAGCGCCTGCTCAAGCTCTTGCCCAATGCCAAGGATCACGGCGGCTATATCATCCGCACCTCGGCCGAGCATGCCAGCGATGCCGAGCTGCATGCCGATGTCGACTATCTGGAACGCATCTGGGCCGACCTCAAGCAAAAGTCCAAAACCCTGCCGCCAGAATCCTTGCTGTACCAGGATCTAAATCTGGCCATGCGGGTGCTGCGTGATATCGTCAACGACGACACGCAGAAAGTGATCGTGGATTCCCGTGAAACATTCACCCGCATGGCCGAATTTGCCGAAGCCTTTGTGGTGAATGTGGCGCCGCGCATCGAGCACTACCAGGGCGAGCGCCCGGTGTTCGAGATGCACGGTGTAGAGACGGAAATCGAGCGGGCACTGGCACGGCGGGTCAATCTGAAATTCGGCGGCTACCTGATCATCGACCAGACCGAGGCGATGACCACCATCGACGTGAACACCGGCGGCTTTGTCGGCACCCGCTCATTCGACGACACCATCTTCAAGACCAATCTGGAAGCGACCCAGGTGATCGCCCGCCAGCTGCGCCTGCGCAATCTGGGCGGCATCATCATCGTCGACTTTATCGATATGGATAATGCCGAGCACCGCGAGCAGGTGCTGCATGAGCTGCACAAGGCGCTGATGAAGGATAGGACCAAGGTCACCTGTTCCGGCTTTACCAGCCTTGGCTTGGTGGAAATCACCCGCAAACGCACCCGCGAGAGCCTTGCCCATATCCTGTGCGAACCCTGCCCGACCTGCCAGGGCCGTGGCGAGATCAAGACTGCCCAGACCGCCTGCTATGAGGTGTTGCGCGAGATCCTGCGCGAAGCACGCCAGTTCAACGCCCGCGAATACCGCATCCTGGCCAGCCAGTCGGTGATCGATATGTTCCTCGATGAAGAGAGCGCCAGCCTCGCCATGCTGGCCGACTTTATCGGCAAGCCGATCTCGCTGCAGGTGGAGTCGGCATACACCCAAGAACAGTTTGATGTGATTCTGGTGTAGCGCCGGGTGCACTCTGATTGCGGGGATCCCTGCAATCAGCGGCGATTGCAAGCCCGATCCGCTCAGCGCTCTTCTTGCTCAATGCGGCCAGTGGTACTGCTCGGCCAGGCGATCGTAAATGCCTTGTTCGTGCAACTGCTTCAGGGCGGCATTGTAGCGATCACGCAAGGCTGCAGAGGAGGGCAGGTTGCGCGGAAACAGGGTCATGTAATCCACTTTCCCCACCCAGTCCGCCTTTGAAAAGCCAAACCGGGGGTCCGCGCCGTAATTGAGTCCGTCGCGAAACAGAGTCGCCTGAAACACTTCAATGACCACCGGGGCGTAATCACAGCGTCCGCTGACGATTTTGGCGACCACCGCATCCAGATCGAAGGCGCTGAAATCAACTCTGCCTGGCTCCACCTGAAATGCCGACAAATTGGCGCTGTTCACGGCACACAAGCGAAATCTGCCCAAGGCCTTTGCGTCGTAAAAGCGTTCCGGCAAATGGCGGTTCCGCAGGTGGAACAAGCCCAGCGTTGTGCTTACCAACGGAGCCGAGTAAAGGAAATCGCGCTCGCGCTCCGGGCTGTACGACGATAGCAACAACACATCGAATCGCCCGGCAGCCGCTTCTGCCAGGCAGCGCGCCCACGGCATCCGGCTTACCTGCAGCGAATAGCCCATGGAACTGAACGCTGTCTCAGCCAGCACATAGCCCAAACCATGCCAGCTAGCTTGCCCGTTTGCATCGAGCGTCTGGTACGACAGTGGCGGCCAGTCGAAATCACTCTCGCATCCGCGCACCACGGGAGCTGCAATCGCTTGCGTGGCGCACAGCACCGCGCTTGCAGCCCAGACCTGATGGATAAAGTGCTTCATCATCTCTCTACGCTAGCCGGCTGACGCGGCAAGGCAAGCGGGCGGCGACCTGCGGCCTATTGTGTCCGGTTGAATTCGCCTGATGTATCAAGCAATGGAATGTGCTGACCGCAAATGTTTTTCACGCCTATGCCGCACTGACCTTGGGAACACGAAACCCGGCCTCGTAAAAATGCATCGAATGGCGAGTGTTGCGTACGAAAGCGCGTTGCCACCCCGCCGGAATTT
>NZ_JAYRLZ010000376.1:0-3300 GCF_041904975.1 Chitinimonas sp.
TGCCGGCCCGCTGAGTACCGCGCGCACCAGGCCATCGGCGCCAACCGGCAACTCGGGCGAGGCAAAGCGCGGTCGGCCCGCACTACCAAACAGCCAGACATAGGGCGGCGGGGTACGATCACTGAGCGGCTCCGGCAGGACCAGGCGGCTGTGCGCCGCCGCATCGAGGTCAAGCGGCGCCTGGCGCGAGCGCCCCTGGGCGCTCAGGCAGGGCGTTTCGCCCAGCAGGCTGCACAAGGGAATCGGCTGGTTTTGCGGCGGCAAACAAGAGACAAAGCGCTGTTGGCGACGATTGCGCAATGCAATCTGCCCGTCCAGCACGATATGTGATGCGCCCAGCGCTGCCAGCCGTTCCAGCGCCAGCGCATCGAGGGTCAATGCCTGTTCGCGCGATACCGATAGCGGAATGCCGGCATCGAAAACCACCCGGGCGGTGTGAGACGAGGTCGGGCGCGGATTGGCAGCAACAATGCGATCAGCAAGGGCGGTGGAGAGCGGATGAATGCCGCTCAGCCCGAGCAACAGCCAGGCAAGCAGCGCTGTCAGCATTGCCGCCAGCCACCAGTTCCAGCGGGTGAGCGGCAGCGCCAGCAGCGCATGGCGCCAGAGGCTCATTGCCCTTCAAGCCGCCATTCCAGCGCATAGTCGCTGTTCATGCCGGCAGGCACCGGTTGGCCGTTCAGCAGGGGCAATACACAGGTGCCCAGTGCCTTGCTGGCGGCATCGGCGCCATCAGGCAGACTGATCTGGCCGGCCTGAGCAAGTTTGAGATTGAGCTGTAGCGGCAAGGACATGCCAAGCTGGCGCCGGCAATGGTCCAGCTTGCCGGCGTGTTTATCGAGCCACTCGCGTATTGCCACGCTATCGTTCTGCCCGGCCAGCGCCCGCACCTGCACGGTGGCATACACCGCCACATTCTGCTTGAGCGCATGCACCCGCTCCACCACGCAGACCGGCTCGCTGCGGCCGGAGCAAGTCAGCGCGTCGTTGCGCCATGAACAGCCGGCCATCGCCACCCGGCCCTGCCAGCCGGTGCCGGCCTGCAACTTGATCTCGCTGCTGCGGTCGGCCCAGCCATCGCAGCGCAAGCGCGTTGCCTGGTCGGACTTGCCATCGAGCAATTCGACAAAGCCGCCCTTTTGTACCACAACCTTGCCAGTACCCAGCGCCAAAGCGTCGCCGCCGCAGCGCGCCTCGTTGCGGTAGCCATCGCTACCGGCGGCATCGATGCGCAAGCCGCTGCATTCCGGCGCCGCCACTGCGATGCAGGAGGCCAGCACCCAGAACAGATCCCTGACGACCATCGGTTTTTTCATGATTCCTCCATGCCCTGTGCCAGCACAGGCGCGGCAATATGTTCCAGTGCGGCTGGATTGAGCAGCTGCAGGCGGCCATCGACGATATCGATTGCCCCGCTATCCGTCCAGCTTCGCAACAACTTGTTGACGCTCTCGCGCGAGGCGCCCACCATGCCACCGAGTTCGCCCTGCGAGATTTTCAGGGTGAGGTAACGTCGCCCCTGCAGCTCGGTGCCATGCGCATCGGCCAGCGCCAGCAAAGTTCGCGCCAGCCGCGCTGCCACATCGAGCACCGACAGATGTTCGACCCGCTCGGTAAGCGTGCGCACACGCTGGCACAGCGCCACGATCAGTTTGTCGCGCACATAGGGATGCTGGTCGAGAAACGATACGAAACTCTGCCGGTCAATCCAGGCCAGCTCGCTACGCTCATGGCAGCTCACGGTCGCGCTGCGCGGCTGCCGATCCAGCAGCGCGATCTCGCCGAACGTCGTACCCGGCCCAAGCAGGGACAGCACCGTCTCACTGCCCTCTTCATTGACCAGAACCACCTTGAGCAGGCCACTCAACACCACATAGCAATGATCGGCCGCATCGCCCTGGCGGAACACCGTGGCGCGGCTTTTCAGCTCGACCCGATGCATGCGCGCCGCCAGATCCTGCAACTCATCGGGATGCAGATCGGCAAACAGTGTATTGCGTGCCAGCATTTGCGGCAAAGTCATCACACGCCTCCTTGGCTCGCCCGAGTACAGCGGGCTAGCGGGTAAAAACATGGCTGATCGGCGAAGGGCCAGCTCGACGGTCGCCGCGCGCACGGCAGGAAATGGACAGGCGCACTCCTCATCTTAACCGCACTGCCGGATGATGCCTCAGTAAGCAAGCCAGCCAGCGGCGAATTTACTCGCTAGAATGCGGGCCATATCGCCGAAACTGGCTTGCAACCTTGTTCCGAGGCAAAAAATGGTCGACACCCGCACACTGATCGCACCGGCCGCACTGGCCCTGCTTTGCTCCTTCGCCTTGCCGGCGCAGGCCAGCGATGAACCAAGACCCTGGTCGTTCAATGCCGGCTTCCGGGTCTGGCACAATGAGTGGGACGCCAACAGCTTTCCGTTTTCCTCAAACCTGCCGCCAGGTAATAACCAGACCACCCAGCGCACGGTAAGCCATGTTCGCGACAGCAAGACGATGATCATCCCGATGGTATCGGCGCGCTATGGCGACTGGGCCTTGACCGCCACCAGCACCATGCCGCGCAGCTTCAACCTGGCCGATGGCATTACCAGCATCAATGTGCCGCGCAGTGAAAGCGATGTCAGTCTTTCTTACTACATCACGCCGCAAATCAGTGTCGGCATCGGGCAAAAACATATTTCCTGGACGAATATCCGTATTCGCGGCCCGGTAGCATCGCTCGGTCTTGCCGCGCCGCTGCAGCAGGGGCTCACCCTGTATAGCGGCTTGGGCCTTGGCCGATTGCGCTCGAAAAACACGGTGGAGAACAGCGAACTGAGCATCAGCTATTTTGTAGGCGAGGCGGGCCTTGCCTACTCGCTCGGCGCGCTGGATAGCCGGCTGAGCAATTTCACCGCCTTGCTCGCCTACCGCAATCAACGGGTAACCGCCCATGATGTCGGCCTCTCCGATAGCCTCGGCCGTATCTATACCCAGTCGGACGTATCGGACGTCACCTCGGGTCCGGTGCTGGGCTTGACTGCGCGCTTTTGATACACGCGGGCTACGGCCTCAGCCGCATCGACAATCCAGGCAAAGCAGCCGGCCGAACCAAGCGTTGGCGACTGCTTTTCATGATGTCTGCTGACCGACCAGCCAGGCTCTGTTGACATTTTGTCGGCGAAACCGGCAGGGCCGCGTCGATTCTTGCGGCCAGGCCGCGTTGTCATTCGCCGACATGGCCCGCCATGCGGCGCTCGTTCCGCCTTGCTTTGCCGCAAATCTCGACCCGGCGCGACCGGCAACAAAACGTCAACAGAGCCTA
>NZ_JAYRLZ010000061.1:0-18744 GCF_041904975.1 Chitinimonas sp.
ACTGCATCAGCCTGGCTGATATCACCCGCCGCCTTGCCAGGCAGCTTGAGGATAGCGCCACGCTTGAGGCGATTCATATTGCCATCGAAAGCGTCTTCATTGGCCTGATAAAGCCCCACCAGCATTTGCTCGAGGCTTACGCCTTCGGCCTTATGCTGTCGGGCGATCACTGCCAGGGTGTCGCCCGACTTGACGGTGTACGTGTCGCCACCCTCGACCGACTCGCGCGGCCGGCTTGCTTCTGTCTTTTTCGAGGGCTCAGCTTTTGGGGAGGGCGAACCAGCCTCGGCCTGCTTGCCCGCCTTGCTGGCCGGAGGCTGGGTACGCGCGGCCGGCACTGGGGCTGCCGGGGTGTAGCCGACCGGATCAAGCAGGGCGGTGTATTCGCGCAGCACGCGCCCGCCATCCCACTTCAACTCAACCAGAAAATCCAAAAAGGGTTCATTAATCGCTGCCAGCGAATTGACGGCAATAAAATACTGGCCATTCGCCCGCTTCTCCAAATTGAAGCGCAGACCGAGTGCCGTGGGCGGATATTCGATTTGCGCCTCACGAAATGCCTCGGGCGCCGCCAGCGCTGCGCGCAATGACTCCCCTTCAGCAGCCTGGACCGCAACGAGATCAATCTCGGCATGCAGTGGCTGCCCCAAACCGGAAAGTACATTCAGCCGACCCATTCCTGCAGCATGTGCCGCGAATGGAATTGTGGCCAATGCGACGGCCAGAACTGACGTTTTAAATTTTGTTTCGATTCCCACGGCTCCACCCTTTTCGGAGACGAAATTTCAACAAGTAAAATAACATCATGGGGTTACGCACGCAAGCTCACGTGCCTTGTGAGTTTAGACGGCTATTTTTATAAATAAACCCAGAAAAAATGGCGCTTAGTTTTCAATGAGATACATGACATTGGCGTAGAACACGCCCGGCGTGCGGTCTGCGCAACACTACATGCCCTCAGCGGTTTTTCATTGGGAGTTGCCAGTTTTCCCCCGCCCATTGCCAGATTTCAGCAAGCGGCGCGCGCCGTAAATCAGCGGGCGGCGATTGCCGTAAATGGGCCAGCGCCTGCCAAAGCTGGCCGCTCATATCAGCTGTCGACAGCGCCGGCGCCCGGGTCTGCTTGCTGAGCTTTTCTCCCTGCTCGTTTACCACCAGCGGCAAATGGGCATAGCGCAGCGCCGGCAAGCCCAGACAACGCGCCAGATAGATCTGGCGTGGCGTGGAATCGAGCAGATCGGCGCCGCGCACCACATCGCTGATGCCCTGCGCCGCATCGTCAACCACCACCGCCAACTGATAGGCAAAATAGCCATCGGCCCGCAGCAGCACAAAGTCGCCCAATTGCCGCTCCAGATCCTGCATTTGTGGCCCGCAGCATCGATCCTCAAATGCCACTTCGCCCGCGGACACGCGCAGGCGCCAGGCACGCGCCGACTTGCCCGGTGCAAGACCATGGCGACAGCTACCAGGGTAGATGGCGCCATCTATGCCATTGATGGCCACTGCGGCGATCTCCTTGCGGGTACAGGAGCACGGATAGGCGAGGCCTTTTGCCGACAGACTGTCCAGCGCTTGCCGGTACCGATCGAGGCGCTGGCTCTGGTAAACAATCTCGCCATCCCATTCGAAACCAAAGCCCGCCAGGGTGCGAATGATATCGTCGGCGGCACCCGGCATTTCCCGTGGCGGATCGAGGTCTTCCATGCGCAATAGCCATTGCCCGCCCTGTACGCGTGCATCCAAGTAGCTGCCGGTCGCCGCGACCAGCGAGCCCATATGCAAGGGCCCTGTGGGGCTGGGTGCAAAGCGCCCGCGGTATACGGGTGCTGATATCGTCGAAATCTCTTTGGAAATAGCCATGGAGTCGCAAGGAAGCACTGGGGCATCTGCTACAATCGCCGCCGAGTTCGCATTGTGCCGATGTAACAAACAGCCTGAGGAAATACCGAAATGACTTACGTGGTGACCGATGCCTGCGTGAAGTGCAAATATACCGACTGCGTCGATGTCTGTCCGGTGGATTGCTTCCATGAGGGGCCGAATTTTCTGGTGATCGACCCCGATGAGTGCATTGATTGCACCCTGTGCGTCGCCGAATGCCCGGTTGAAGCGATTTACGCCGAGGATGACGTACCGGCCGACCAGCAAGTGTATATCCAGCTCAATGCCGAGCTGGCCAAGAGCGCAAAGTGGCCGGTGATCGTGGAAAAGAAAGACCCGCTGCCCGATCACGATCAGTGGGCTAGCGTCAAGAACAAACTGTCGCACCTCGACCGTAACGGCGCCTGAGCGCCGCATCACCGTCTGGAAACGCCCGCCGGCTTGCCGCGGGCGTTTTTGCTTTCATATATCTGCGGCTAGCGCGTGTCATGGCCGCCGAAACCAGCAGAGCCTCTTCATGCACCCTCACCTGTTCAAGCAACTGGCAAAACCCATGCTTGCCTTGTTGTTCGCCGGCAAAGCACTGGCAGCCACCGCAGCAATTCAAGCTGAATCCAGCCTCGAAGGCGTCAGCAGCTACCGGCTTGGCAATGGCCTGCAGGTCTTGCTGGTACCCGACGACAGTCAGACCAATACCCTGGTGACCGTCAATTATTTTGTCGGCAGCCGCGACGAACCCCATGGCAGCTCGGGCTCGGCCCATCTGCTCGAACATATGCTGTTCCTTGGCACGCCGAAGGTGCCCAGTCCGCGCGATGAATTCAGGCGGCGTGGCATGAACCAGAACGCGACTACCTTCAGCGACCGCACTGCCTACTTCGAGAGCTTTGCCGCCAACAGCCCATGCAGCAAGCCAGCCGGCGCAACAGTGTGCATGGACAACCTCGAATGGGCGCTGATGATGGAAGCGGACCGCATGGTCAATGCCTCGGTCAGCAAGGACTCGCTTGCCAAAGAGATGACCGTGGTGCGCAACGAGCTGGAGCGTGGCGAAAACTCGCCGGGCAATGTGCTGTACCAAAGGCTGCTCGCCAGCGCCTACCGCTATAACAAATACCGCGAACCGGTCATCGGCAATCGCAGCGATGTCGAGTCCGCCACGCCGGAGTCCTTGCGGGCGCTGTATCAGCGATTCTATCGCCCTGACAATGCCGCCCTGACCATTGCCGGCGCTTTTGACAGCGCCAAGGCCCTTGCCTGGGTACAGCAATATTTCGGTCCCTTGGCCAAGCCAGCTACTGCCATCGCGCGCCAGCACAGCATCGAACCGGCGCAGGACGGCGAGCGTAGCGTCACCCTGCGCCGCCCCGGAGATCTGCCCTTCCTGATCGCTGACTACCATGTTCCGTCCTGCCTGCATCCTGACTATGCCCCCCTGGCTGTGCTCGCCTATGTGCTGGCCAACGGCAACGATGGGCGCATCCAGAAGCAGCTGGTCGACACCAAACAGGTACTGGGCGGTGGCGCCAATATGGACTGCCTGATAGACCCGGGCTTGTTCCAGGTTTCCGTCACCCTGCCAAAAGATGCCAAGCTGGCCGAAAGCGAAGCCAGCTTGCTCAAGCTGGTCGAAACCGATTTGCTCGATTCGATCAAGGACGAACAGATCGAGCGCGCCGTCAGCGCTTATGCCAGCAGCTCACGCCAGGCCATGCTGCAGCCCTTTACCCTGTCCGGCATGGTCGGTAGCGGCGCAGCACAAGGGGATTGGCGCCTGCCGTTTTACCTGCGCGACCAGCTGGAAAGCGTCAAACCCGCCGATGTGCGCCGGGTGGCGCAGCGCTATCTGCTGCCGGCCAACCGCACCCTCGGGCGCTTCATTCCGAGCGAGCGCAGCAGCGAAGTCAGCATTCCGGCAGCCCCCGATGTCGCCAGCCTGCTTGCCCACTACCAGGGGCGAGCGGCTGCCAGTGAAGGCGAAAAGTTCGAAGCCAGCATCGCCCATATCGCCAGCAGGGTGCAGACCGGACAGTTTGCCAATGGCCTTCACTATGCCCTGCTGCCGCGCAAGATGCGGGGCGAGCAGGTGTATCTGCGCCTCAAAGCGCGATTTGGCGATGTTGAGTCCTTGTTTGGCAAGGAGGTAGTCGGCGACGCGCTCAATGGGCTATTGGGCCAAGCGAGCCAAAGCCACAGCAAGGTGGCGGTTAGTACCATCCTGGACCAGCTTCACGCCGGCACCGAAATCAGCGCCGACGCACAGGGCTTCAGCGCAGTGCTCAAGGCCGAGCGGCAGCAGCTAGACCCTGCATTGACCTTGCTGGCGGAATTGCTTCGCTCGCCCCGTTTTGATGCCACTGACTTCGACACTGCCAAATTACGCAAGCTGGAAGGCCTTGCCGCCACCCGTAGCAGTAGCGACCCATCGGTGCTGGCTTCTCCTGCGCTTAGCAAACATTTCGCCGGCAACTGGCCCCGCGGCGACCTGCGCCACTTATTAAGCCCAGACGAAGAGCAGCAGGATGTACAAGCACTGACCCTGCAGGGTATCGAATCCTTCTACCAGCAGTATTACGGCATAGGCGAGGGCGAGCTGGTAGTAGTGGGTGATTTCGACAGCAAGGCGATGCTTCCCAAGCTGGAGCAGATGTTTGGCAGCTGGCATGGTAAACAGGCATTTCGCCATGCCTCCACCCCGTTCGTTGCGGTCGCACCGGGCTACTACCGCATTAATACGCCCGATCGGGCCAATGCGGTATACAGCGCCCGCGCCAATCTGCCGATAGGTTACGACCATGCCGACCGGCTGGCTGCCAATGTTGCCAATGCGCTGCTGGGGGCCGGCGACAAGTCGCGTCTGTTCCAGCGCATCCGTACTCAGGAAGGACTTAGCTACGGCATTCAGAGCAACGTCAGCTTCGGCCGCCAAGACGACTGGGGCATCTGGCGGATCAGCGCCAGCTTTGCGCCAGAAAACCGAGAGCGAATCGGGATCTTGGTCAAGGAAGAAATTGAGCGAGCCCGCAAGGATGGCTTCACCCAGCAGGAACTCGACGACATCCGCACCGGCTGGTTGCAAAACATGCAGACACGGCTTGGTAGCCCCAGCTATCAGCTGGACCTGTTAGAGCGCAGCCTGCGCTGGAATGAAGCACTGAGCCGAGACGAAGAAGAAATCGCCGCGCTGAAGCGCCTCACCGTGAAGGACGTGAACGAGGCGCTGCACAAGTATTTCGACCCGGCACTACTGACAATAGTGGTTGTGGGCAATTTTTCTGGCGGGAACTCGATTGCTCAGTGATCGGCACCAAGCATCTTGGGAGGGAATGCATACTCAGCGGGCGTGAGAAACGTAACGATGAGTAGCCGTCTGTGCTTTCGTACAGTTTTTCGCTTTGCATACTGCGAAAGCCTTGCCATAAAGGAAAACCGGCTGCAAGACCGGTTTCATCGCGGTTGAAGTGCCTTCTGATGAAGGCACCAAAGGTCGGAGCTCGCCCTCATTAACCAATGATTCGGAGCACATCATGCAGCTCTCAACAATCGATCGAGTTCCTAAGAAACTAGTCATGCCCAGCATTTGGCATCTCTCAATCGTAATTGTTTGGAGCCTGTTGTTGCTTCAAAGCAAAGCGCATGCGATCAGCAACAACAACTCCATGGTGATCAACTCAATGACAGCGCTGTCAGCACAGGTTTGCACAGGACAAACCAAAATCACCACCTGCGGCAAAATGCGCGGCTCAGTCGACATCGTGGCAGGGGTAGGATCGCCTAGTACCTATTCGATGGATGAACTGGCCTTCATCAAAGACTCCGGCTCAGTCGGTGGCGTAAGTCCCAGCAACTTTTCAGGCACTGGCACAGCCAGCGCGGGAACGCCAAGCAATAGTGCTACCTTGATGTGTTAGATGTCGATGCCGGTGCCGCAGGCACTTACAATTTCTCCTGCGAAATGACCGGCCTTAGCTGCAACAAACTGTATCGTTATCACTTTGCGGGCTCGCACACCACCGCTGGGTCGGCTGAACACTCAAATACCAACACCACCAACACTTCCTTGTATTTTTACACCACGCCCTGTGCCCCGGGCGCCGGCAGCAATGACACATTGACGCAAACAAGCGCCTCGGTTTCACGCGCCATCAACAAAGGTGGGTTGGCACAGACCATGGCTCTGGAGTGGGGAACCACAACAGCGTACGGCAATTCCGGGACAATTACTGCCAATGGAACAGTTCCGGCTGGCAGCTCCGGTACAACCACCGTAACCGCGTCGATTACCGGCCTGACTTGCAATACCACATACCACTATCGCTTCAACGCAACCACTGACGATGGTGCAGTCAATGGATCAACACTGGAGAACGGTACCGATCAGACCTTCACCACCGCAGCCTGCGGACCTACGGTCACAACCGGTGCAAGCTCTTCCATCACCACCACCGGTGCAACTTTGGCAGGCACGGTCAATGACAACAGCTTGACCGTATCTGCCATCAGTTTTGAGCTCGGCACAACCACTGCCTACGGCCAGACCGTCAGTGCCACCCCGTCAAGCCTCAGCAGCGGCGCAGGCTCAACTGCCATCAGCGGAAGTGCAACCGGCCTTAGCTGCAATACCAGCTATCACTATCGTTTGACCGCGACGGTTGCCAGCGTCGCCTATCCGGGCTCCGACCAGACCTTCACCACCAGTGCATGTCCGGTGGCAGGGGTTTGCGGGTCAGCTGATGGCGCCACCTTGGAAAGTATTCCAAGCGCCGGGCTGTGCGCCAGTGGCAATGCTGGTAGCGTGGGCGGAAGCGGCCCGTGGAGCTGGGTATGTTCAGGCTTGAATGGTGGGGGAAGCAGCAGTTGCAGCACGGCAGCCCCCCTGCCAACTGGCGGCAAGAACCTTACCATTGGCGACGGCGCGACGGTTGTTGTGACCAGCAACAATCAAGGTGGCTCGCAACTCTCCATCCAAGATGGCGCAACCGTTACCCTTGACCTGGGCAATGGCAACAAAGTCAAGCTGACTACCACCGCAAGCAATACGCAGATCAAATTCGACACGATCATGGTCAACGGCGTAAACACACCCGTGATCCGCACCGTGTCTGGTGGCGCAACAGTCAGCAATGCTACTGGCGGCAAAGTACTACTCGCCGTGGGCGACAAGGCGGTGACCTCCTGTACCGATGCATCCAGCACCACCCTTGCCCTGTCCGGTAGCAACTCAGGAACCGATGTCGGCGTGGTTACCGGTTGTCTTATCCTGCCGGCAAACTCGCTTGCGTCAAATCAGTTTGCCGCCCTTACCGACAACAAGGTACTTGCCGGCGAGGCGGTGTTCATCGACTCTGTAGACAAGGTCACCCGGGTTCGCCTTGGTACCATTGGCGACAATTCCAGCCTCGCCGGCGATCGAGTCAGCTTCGCGGACCAATCTGCAAGCAGCATTTTCAACGATGCCAAAATCCCCAATCTGAACGGCAGCGCAGTACGGCTGGGTGGCGGGAAAACACTCAAGCAACGCGTATTCGAGGCAGCCGGATTGGACCCCACGCTGTTCAGCGCCAACCAATGGGGCGTCTTCACGATTCCGTCCGAAAACCCCGAAGTAGCGGAAAAGCTGCCTTACGTTTTCCGGCCGATCGGCGACATCCTGATCGATACCAGTCTCCCGGACGGATTCAGCAATTTGGTAGATGGGCGCGTGCGCTATGTGACGGGAGGCCTGCAGCTATTCTTCGCACCTGCAGTGAACCAACCATACCGCCCTGTGACACAGGGGCGGCTGTTTGACCAAAGCATTGGTGCAACCGTGCAGAATGACGGGAGCTATCGCGTTCAGCAACTGGGTGGTCTGGCAAACAATGGCGTCGAATTTGTGTTGCGGCCTGCCTGGCGAAGCGCACCGGATAGCCGGGTCGGCATCTTTAGCGATGCAAATGGTTATGTGAGCTACCACGACGGTGCAAGTCGCACATTGCTGCTGCCCGTAGCCGCAGATACGAATGCCCTGTATCAGGCAGCGCGTACGATAGATCCGGCGGCCTCGATAAAGCTCGATACCGAATCCGGGCACCTGATCGTTACGGTATTGAATCAGGTCTACCGACTGCTGCCGAATTATCTTCTCCAACAGGTGCCCGCTGACAAAGCCAACCTGAGCTGGTGGCTGGACGGGGCAAACCATGTAGTCATCAAGAACAGGGATGGAACGGCGCAATCGTTCCTGATCGAATAAACCAGTTCGCGTAAACGTTCGTTTCAATTTCCTCAAGCGCAATCCTCTCCGGATTGCGCTTGTTTTATTAATAGCTAAAGCAATTTTGGATTGACGTTAACGTCACTCAAGCGCTACAAACCCATCCGAAGGCCGCTCGGCCGATAACGATGGAGCGAGACATGGTAGACAAAGTAAAGCTGTTGATCGACGGTGCATTCGTCGACGCCAAGGGCAGCCAGTGGCGCGATGTAGTGAACCCGGCCACCCAGGATGTGCTGGCCAGTGTGCCGATGTGCGGTAGTGATGAAGTAGCGCAGGCGGTAGCCGCCGCCAAGGCGGCGTTTCCGGCTTGGCGCGCCACGGCGATTGCCGAACGTGCCCGGGTGTTCCTGCGCTTGCAGGCCCTGATCCGCGAGCATATGGACGAATTGGCTGCAACGCTTACCCGCGAACAGGGCAAGACCCTGGCCGATGCCAAGGGCGATGTGTTTCGCGGCCTGGAAGTGGTCGAGCATGCCTGCTCGATTGGCACCCTGCAGATGGGCGAATTTGCCGAAAACGTGGCGGGCGGCGTTGATACCTATGCGATTCGCCAGCCGCTTGGCGTGTGCGCCGGCATTACCCCGTTCAACTTCCCGGCGATGATCCCGCTGTGGATGTTTCCGATGGCCTGCGTGGCCGGCAATACCTTTGTACTCAAGCCCAGCGAGCAAGACCCATTGACGCCGATGAAGCTGGCCGAATTGGCCCAGCAGGCCGGCCTGCCGCGCGGCGTGCTCAATGTGGTGCATGGCGGGGTCGAGGCGGTGAATGCCATTTGCGACCACCCGGACATCAAGGCGATCTCCTTTGTCGGCTCGGTCAATGTCGGTCGCCATGTGTATGAGCGCGGCACCAGTAACGGCAAGCGGGTGCAGGCCATGCTCGGCGCCAAGAACCATGCGGTGGTACTGCCCGATGCCAATAAGGAGCAGACACTCAATGCCCTGGTCGGCGCTGCCTTCGGTGCCGCTGGCCAGCGTTGCATGGCCACCTCGGTGGTGGTGCTGGTCGGCAAGGCCAAGGAATGGATACCCGATATCGTCGCCAAGGCAAAAACCCTCAAGGTCAGCGCCGGCTGCGAGCCGGGCGCCGATCTGGGCCCGGTGATCAACCGCCAGGCCCTCGCGCGTATCGAGAAGCTGATCGGCCAAGGCATCGAGCAAGGCGCCACCCTGGAGCTTGATGGCCGCAAGCCTGTAATTGCCGGCTATGAGAGTGGCAATTTCGTTGCGCCGACCATTTTCTCGGCGGTGAAACCCGGCATGGCAATCTACGACGAAGAAATCTTCGGGCCGGTGCTGTGCATCTGCGAGGCCGACTCGCTCGATGCCGCCATCGCCCTGGTCAACGCCAATCCTTACGGCAATGGCACGGCGCTGTTCACCCAGAGCGGCGCAGCGGCGCGCAAATTCCAGCACGATATCGACGTCGGCCAGGTCGGCATCAATGTGCCGATTCCGGTGCCGGTGCCGATTTTCAGCTTTACCGGCTCGCGCGGCTCCAAACTCGGCGACCTCGGCCCCTATGGCAAGGAAGTGATCCGCTTCTACACCCAGACCAAGACGGTAACCGCGCGCTGGTTCGATGATGACGCGACGGCCGGCCCGGTGAACACCACCATCGCCTTGCGCTGATCGCCGCAGAGTAGCGATAGAGCTTGATTCGTGGGAGCGGCCAAAGCCGCTCCCACGCTCCACGCGTCGAATCAGGAATCTACCAGCACGCCCGAAGCGCCTCCCCTGGACGGTGATACCGACCGCGGAGTCGTTCTGATCAAAGCGTCCCGAACGCGTCTTTACAAAAACAAGGAGACAGCAATGCCCCATATCGCCTTTATCGGCCTTGGCCACATGGGCGGCCCGATGGCTGCCAATCTGCTCAAGGCCGGCCATAGCCTCAGTGTGTTCGACCTGGTGCCCGCCGCGCTGGAAGCCGCCGTTGCACTCGGTGCCACAGCCGCCCCCAATGCCGTCCACGCAGTGAGCCATGCCGACATCGTCATCTCCATGCTGCCGGCCAGCCAGCATGTGGAATCACTCTATCTTGGCGAGGCGGCGCTGATGCAGGCCATCCCTGGCGGCGCTCTGCTGCTGGAATGCTCGACCATCTCGCCGGACACGGCACGCAAGGTACACGCCGCAGCACAGAAGCGCGGCATTGCCATGCTCGATGCGCCAGTGTCGGGCGGTACCGCTGGCGCCGCCGCCGGCACGCTTACATTTATCGTCGGCGGCGAAGCCGCAACGCTGGAGCGCGCCCGCCCGGTACTGGAAGCGATGGGCAAGAACCTGTTCCACGCCGGCGCCGCCGGTGCCGGCCAGGTAGCCAAGATCGCCAACAATATGCTGCTGGCCATCCATATGATCGGCACCGCCGAAGCACTGAATCTCGGTGTGGCCAACGGTATCGACCCGAAAGTGCTCAGCGATATCATGCGCGTCAGCTCGGGCGGCAACTGGAGCCTGGAGAAATACAATCCCTGGCCCGGCGTGATGGACGGCGTGCCGGCCAGCCGCGACTATGCCGGCGGCTTCGGGGTGGATTTGATGCTGAAGGATCTGGGTCTCGCAATGGAAGCCGCACAGGCCAGCCGCGTTGCCACGCCATTGGGCAGCACTGCGCGCAGCCTGTATGCCCTGCATAGTGGCCAGGGTAGCGGCCAGCTGGACTTTTCCAGCATTCAGCAGCTGATCAAGCGACGCGGCTAAAAAGCACCTGCGCCTTCTCCCGTCAGCGGGGGAAGGCCATCAATGCGGTCCGCCGCCTGATCCACATGATCGGCGCGGCAAGCCACTTCTGGCCATGGTGGCCGCTTGCCAGGCTTTGCCCAACACCACGCCCTAGCCTACGTTTGTCGGCTGCCACACCCGGATGAATACGCAATTGTCATAAACAAGCGCGAGTAACGTATCATGCAAGGGATAACCCTTGTGAACCTCATCCTTGCAGGAGCCCATGCCCATGTTTCGCTCGACCAGCCCTAAACCTCTTGGCCAAGCCCTGCTGGCCGCCCTGCTTGCCTGCGCACTGGGCAGCGTTGCCCAGGCCGAAACGGCCCGTGGCGTCTATCTGGGCAGCAATGCGCCGGGCAAATGGAAGAACGGCAGCATCAGCTGGAAATACAACTCGGCCGGCAAGCCGGCCAATATCACCGACCAGCAGGCGCTTGATGCCATCAACAAGGGCTTTGCCGCCTGGGCAGCGGTTTGCCAGATCAATGCGCAATATGCCGGTACCACCAGCACTGCTGTCGGCAATACCAGCGCCAATGAAGTGGTCGTGGGCTTTGCCGACATCGGCCAGTACGCCTCGGCCGATGCCGGCCCCTACAGCAGCGATTCGGCCAGCCGCTTCACCTTCTATACCGGCGGCAGCATACGGCTCAATACCAATGGCAATGTCAGCCTGAGCGATTCGCTCGCCGATGGCCGGGTGCTGACCCACGAGGTCGGCCACCTGCTCGGCTTTGACCATAGCGATGATCCGTTCTCGATCATGTATGCCAACCCCTACAACAACTTTTCCAGCCTGACCGGCGACGATATCGAGACCTGCGCCAATCTGTATGGCGGCAAGGGCATGCAGACCCTCACCGACCTCAGCCGCCTGCCGGCCGATGGCGGGCTTGGACTGTCGGCAGAAATCACTGCCAGCACACCGGCAGCCACCGGCTCGGCTACCACGCTCAGCGCCGTCACAGCCGGCAGCCCGGCCTTCTTCACGCTGCGCTGGCGCGGTATCCAGCCGACCGACACCATCACCTACCGCTTTATCGCCCCCAATGGCCTGGCCTATGTCAGCACCAGCGGCGCAGCCACTTACTCGCAAGCCTATAACTACCTGCCGCTGGCCAATCTGGGCCTTGGCTACAACGGCCAATGGCAATTCCAGGGATTGGTCAATGGCAAACTGGCTACCACCCTGCCCTTCACCCTCAGCGGCGCCAGCAGCGGTGCAGTCGCCAAGATGGAATACGCCGCCATTGTCGAGCAAGGCGCCGCCGGCAGCCTGACGCCGCGCACCGTCAACTACAGTGCCGTGGCTACCAGCTATGTCAACGCCTATGCCAATGACAGCTACGGCACCGCCGTCACCACGGTCAGCCCGATTGCCGGTGCCAACCGGGTCGATTTCTGGGCCAAGTCGGTATTGCCACGCTATGGCCTGGATCTGGCCAACGGCCGCGGTGGTCAGTCGACCAATTCGGCCGATGCGGTCAAGCAAGTCAGCTTTTCTGCAAGCAATGGCACCCTCAGCGGCAATGGCATCACCGTGGCGGAAACCGGCTCACAGCAAGCCTATTCGGCGCGCGCCAATATCGAGTCCAGCGCCAGCGGCAGCCAAGGCGTCTATGTCGCCGCCATGCTGGGTGGGCAGCTGTTCTATCGCCACAGCACCGGCTGGGACAGCAATGCGACGCCGCTGTTCAGCTTTAGCGCGCCGGGCGCCGCCAACTTCGATGTATTGCGTGGTTTTGACAGCCGCATCATTCCGGCCGGCACCCTGTTGTTTGTCGGCTATGGCAGCTCGCTCAGCGATGTCCTTGCCAAGAGCCAGTACAAGCTGGTGCGAACCTTCTGAAATCGAACGTCAATCGCAAGCAGACGCCCGGCCATGCCGGGCGTTTTTACGTGCACAATGCCGGCCTGATGCACATCACGGAGCAAAGCCCCATGCAAACCACCCAGCTTGGCCGCAGCGACCTTATCGTGTCGCGCCTGTGCCTTGGCACCATGACCTTCGGTGAGCAGAACAGCGAAGCCGACGCCCATGCGCAGCTCGATCTCGCTCTGGCCAGTGGCATCAACTTTATCGACACTGCCGAGATGTACCCGGTGCCGCCACGTGCCGAAACCCAGGGCCGTACCGAGCAATATGTGGGCAGCTGGCTCAAGCAGCAGCGCCGCGACCAGCTGGTGATCGCCACCAAGGTGGCCGGCCCAAGCCGCGGCCTGCAATGGGTACGCAACCCGCTGGCACTCGATGCCGCCCAGATCAGCACCGCCATCGATGGCAGCCTCAGACGCCTGCAAACCGACTATATCGACCTGTACCAGATCCATTGGCCGGCGCGTAGCGTGCCGATGTTTGGCGGCACCCGTTACGACCCGGCGCAGGAAGCCCCGTCGCCAAGCATACACAGCCAGCTGGAGGCATTGGCAGTCGCGGTGCGCCAGGGCAAGGTGCGCTATGTCGGCCTGAGCAATGAAACGCCCTGGGGCGTCAGTGAATTCATCAAACAGGCCGAGCTGCATGATCTGCCGCGTGTTGCCACCATCCAGAATGCCGCCAGCCTGGTGAACCGTACGTTCGAGAATGGCCTGGCGGAGACCTGCCACCGCGAACAAGTCAGCCTTCTTGCCTATAGCGCCCTGGCCTTTGGCCACCTCAGCGGCAAGTATCTGGATAACCCCGAGGCCGAGGGCCGCATCACCCGCTTCCCGGCATTCGGCCAGCGCTATACCAAGGCGAACCTGCCGTCTGCCATTGCTGCCTATGTGGAACTGGCACGCCAGCACCAGCTCAAGCCGGCGCAAATGGCGCTGGCCTGGATGCAAAGTCGCTGGTGGGTGGCCAGCACCATCATTGGCGCCACCAGTCTTGCGCAATTGCAGGACAATATCGACAGCGCCGCGCTGGTGCTGCCGCAGGCGGTGCTCGATGGCATCGAGGCGATTCATTTGCGTTTGCCCAACCCAGCGCCATAGGGACGCGCCAAGCAAGCCCCGCTCGTATCTCGTTTTCGATCGGTGTGGCCGGCCCCGGTAAACCCGGGATTCAAGCAGCAACGGGTAAGTGATTGATTCCGCGTTTTCCAACCCATCCGCGCTGCGCGGTGGATGCGCGCCCCGTTGGCGCTCAAGTGAATTTGCTTGGCGCCGACCGTGTTAGCAATGGCCCTTCACTCACCCCCCCCCTTGCAGGCAGTCAGTTTGCCGACGAGGGCGGGCGAGGCTCAAAAGTGAACATTCGTTCTCTTTGCGTTATAGTTGCGCGATGCGTGACGAACGACATGGCCGGGGCACGGCACACAATCCCGACAATCGCTTCAGCGAACTGGCGCGCGAGGCGGTGGATGATGGCTGGCAAGGCGAGGCCGAAACCGGCCGGCCGCGCACGGTCATCCAGCTGCATCCGGCCAAGTCCATCATCAGCCGCAATCAATCGCCCGATCTGCGTTTTTCCCAATCGATCAACCCCTACCAGGGTTGCGAGCATGGTTGCATCTACTGCTTCGCCCGGCCCAGCCATGCCTACTGGGGCTATTCGGCCGGCCTTGATTTCGAGACCCGCATCATCGCCAAGCCCAACGCCGCCAGCTTGCTGCGCAGCGAGCTGGCCAGGCCCAGCTACCAGGTCGCACCGATCTGCCTCGGCGCCAATACCGATTGCTACCAGCCGGCCGAGCGCGAATTCGGACTGACGCGCAGCCTGCTGCAAGTGCTGCTCGAGTGTCGCCACCCGACCTTGATCCTGACCAAAAACGCGCTGATCGAACGCGATATCGACCTGCTGGCCGAGCTGGCCCGGCGGCGCTTGCTGCGGGTAATGGTCAGCGTTACCACCCTGGATCGCGAGCTGGCCAGAAAGATGGAGCCACGCGCCAGCCAGCCTTTGCGCCGCATCGAGACAATCAAGCGGCTCAGCGATGCGGGCATCGAGGTCGGCGTGCTCGCTTCACCGATGATTCCAGCCCTCAACGATCATGAACTGGAAGCGATACTCGCCGCCTGCCGCGACGCGGGCGCCGTATCGGCCGGCTATATCCTGCTGCGTCTGCCGCTGGAGCTGGAAGGATTGTTCGAGGACTGGCTGGCTCACCACTATCCGGGCAAGCGCGCCCATGTGCTGAGCATCCTGCGGCAGTCGCATGGCGGCAAGCACTATGACGCCACCTTTGGCAAACGCATGCGCGGCGAAGGCGTATTTGCCAGCCTGCTGGCGCAGCGCTTCCAGCTGGCACGCCAGCGCCTGCGCTTGCAAGCAGCCAGTGGCGAGCTGGACTGTACCCAGTTCCGGGCACCCACGCTGGATGGGCAACTGAGCTTGTTTTAAGCTGCTTCAGCCCAAAAACAGCCGCCGAAAACGGCCAAGCAAGCTACGCAGCAGCCGGTAGTCGATATACAGGCTGATCAGCCCGCACACCAGCAGCACGGCGCCTGCCGCCATCATCTGCTGCGGGTCGGCGACCGGGTGGCCGGCAATGCTCAGCGTGATCTTGTTGGCAATGGGCGGCTGTTGTACCAGCAAAAGCAAGATTCCCGCTGCGCAAAAGAACACCATGAAACCGGTGGCAAACAGAAATCCGATGCCGGTCACGGCAATCATCAGGCTTTGGCGCAAGAACGCGGTGATGGTATCGGCGGCAGCCGATGTTGCAGGCGCCGCAGGGTGGCGCGTGGGCATCTGCAAGGCGGCCGCCAGCTGCTGCGGGCTGCCCAGGGCGCTGATCACCGCTGCGTCGCTGCGCCCGGCCGCTGCTGCCTCGGCAAAATAGTCACGGTAGTCATTGAGGATATCGCTGCGCTCGGTGGCTGGCAGCGCCGCCAGAGCCTGGGCCAGCTCTGCCAGAAAGTCGGATTGATTCATGCACTTGGCTCCAACAGGCGGGCGCGGATCTGCGCATAGCGCCCGGCCAAGCTCTGCGCCAGCCGATCCAGCGCATCGCGCCCGCGCGTTTCCAGGCGAAAGTACTTGCGCGGCGGGCCATCGGCCTGCTCTACCAGATAGCTGCTGACCCAGTCGCGGCGCAGCATCTGGCGCAAACAGGGGTAGATCGCCGCTTCGGGTGCCAGCTTGTGGGCAAGCACGGCGCCTGCCGCCGCGTAATGCGTGCAGTCGCCGGCTTGCAGCAAGATCAGCAGGCTGGCTTCGAGCTCTTGTTGATTCAGACGCACTGACGGCACTCCCCAAGCGGCAATAGGCGCGGCCCAGCAAGGTAGTGCATGGCAGCCGGGCTGACAAGCCGGCATCGCTATTCCGCTCCATCTTGTTCAATACCAAGCGCTTGCTTGCCCAAAGCCTTGCCCTCTATGATGGGCTGCTTAAACCTGCTTGCGAGGCATTCCCATGGAATCATTCCGCCACACCATAGAAGTACGTTGGTCAGACTGCGACGCCAACCAGCACGTGCGCCATAGTGCCTATGCCGACTTCTGCACCCATGCACGCATCGAATGGCTGCGCTCGCACGGTTTCGGCTTCGAGCAGTTCCAGGCACACGCTTTTGGCCCGGTCATCTTCAAGGAATGGACCGAGTATCTGAAGGAAGTGAAGATGAGCGAGCGCCTGACCATTGTGGTGGCCATTTCCGGCCTCAGCGAGGACAGCAGCCGCTTTCGCATCCGCCACGATATCCTCAAGGAAGATGGCAGGCTGGCGGCCCGTCATGAGGTGGCCGGCGCCTGGCTGGACCTGCGCGCGCGCAAGCTGATGCCACCGCCTGCGGCCTTGGCGACCATCTTTGCCGCACTCGAACACACCAGCGATTTCGAGCAAATCGACAGCAAACCGGCAGCCTGAATACCGTGAATGCCGGCTCTCCCAGCGCCGGGCGGGCGGAACAGGCATGGAATGAAACAGCGAGAAATCAAGGACCTATCCGTTTCCGGGTGAGTTCCGGATCTCCCGGAACACGCAGCGGCGCGTGAAAACTCGATTTGTTCAGAGCCTCCTTGGTCACTTGGCGGGTAAAATCCGCCCATGACGTCACCTGCCTTTATCCACCTGCGCTTGCACAGCGAGTATTCCGTAAGCGATGGCATCGTCCGTATCGACGATGCCGTCAAACGCGCCAAACAACAGCAGATGCCAGCCCTGGGCATCAGCGATCTGATGAATCTGTTCGGCATGGTCAAGCACTACAAGACCTGCCGTGGCAGCGGTATCAAGCCGATCGCCGGTGTCGATGCCTGGATCGAAAACGAAGAAGACCGCGACAAGCCGTTCCGCATCCTGCTGATTGCCCGCAACCGCGCCGGCTATGGCCGCCTGTGCGAGCTGGTTACCGCCGCCTTTCGCCACAACCAGTACCGTGGCCGCGCCGAACTGAAACGCGCCTGGCTGGCAGAGGGCGACAACAGCCAGCTGATCGCCCTCTCTGGTGCCCAACTTGGCGATGTCGGCCAGGCCATTCTCAACGGTAATCTCGACAGCGCCCGCCAGCTTGCCCAGGGCTGGGCCACGCTATTCCCCGATGCCTACTACCTCGAGCTGCAACGTACCGGCGACCCGAAGTGGGAAATCGCCGTGCAAGGCGCGCTCGATCTGGCCAGCGAACTTGATCTGCCGGTAGTGGCTACCCACCCGATCCAGTTTCTCGACCGCGACGACTTCAAGGCGCATGAGGCGCGCACCTGCATCGCCGAGGGCTATGTGCTGGCCGACAAGCGCCGGCCCAAGCTGTATACCGAGGAGCAGTACTTCAAGTCGCCCGACGAGATGGCGGCGCTGTTCCATGATGTGCCCGAGGCGCTGAGCAACTCGGTGGAAATCGCCCGCCGCTGCAATCTGACCATTACCCTGGGCAAGAACTACCTGCCGCTATTCCCGGTTCCCGAGGGCATGACGCTCGACGACTTCCTGGTGGCCGAAGCGCAAGCCGGCCTGGAAGAGCGGCTGCTGCAGCTATTCCCCGACGAAGCCACCCGCGCTGCCAAGCGGCCGGAATACGAGGCACGGCTCACGTTCGAGTGCGACACCATCATCAAGATGGGCTTCCCCGGCTACTTCCTGATCGTGGCCGACTTTATCAAATGGGGCAAAGCAAACGGCTGCCCGGTCGGCCCCGGCCGGGGTTCCGGTGCTGGCTCGCTGGTGGCGTACTCGCTGAGCATCACCGATCTCGACCCGCTCAAATACGCCCTGCTGTTCGAGCGCTTCCTAAATCCGGAGCGGGTATCGATGCCCGACTTCGACATCGACTTCTGCCAGGAGAACCGCTGGCGGGTGATCGAGTATGTGCGGCAGAAGTATGGCGAGGAGGCAGTCAGCCAAATCGCCACCTTCGGCACCATGTCGTCCAAGGCGGTGGTGCGCGACGTCGGGCGGGTGCTGGACCTGCCCTTCGGCCTGTGCGACCGGCTGTCCAAGCTGATTCCGCTGGAAGCGAACAAGCCGGTATCGCTGAGCACGGCCATGGAAATGGAGCCACAGATCAAGGAATTGATCGACGCCGAAGACGCCGGCGAATTGCTGGAACTGGCCGAGAAACTGGAAGACTTGACCCGTGGCATCGGCATGCATGCCGGTGGCGTGCTGATTGCGCCGGGCAAGCTGACCGACTTCTGCCCGCTGTATATCGCCAGCGGCGAAGACGCCTCGCCCGTATCGCAATACGACAAGGACGACGTGGAACAGGTCGGCCTGGTGAAGTTCGACTTTTTGGGCCTGCGCAACCTCACCATCATCGAGATGGCACAGCGCTATATCAAGCTGGTAAGCGGCGAGGATGTCGATGTGGCCAAGCTGCCGCTGGATGACCCGCTCGCCTACAAGGTGTTTGCCGACGGCAATACCACCGCGATCTTCCAGTTTGAATCGAGCGGCATGAAAAAGGTGCTGATCGAGGCCAAGCCGACCAAGTTCGAAGAAATCATCGC
>NZ_JAYRLZ010000062.1:0-18734 GCF_041904975.1 Chitinimonas sp.
TCGGCATCATGAAAGCCCTCATGAAAGCGGCGCAGCGACTTTTGCAGCAAGCGCTGTTTGCCACCCATGCGCTCCAGGGCCGCATGCACATCCATGCCGGCGATGTCGCCCACCACTTCGGCCTTTGCGGCGGCTTGCGTATCGCCGCCAGATAGGGGCTCTACGCAGGTCAGTTGCTTGAGCACCGCGACCAGGCGGGCCGGGTCGATCGGCTTGCTGATATGTTCATTCATGCCGGCAGCCAGACAGCGCTCGCGCTCGGAGGCCATGGCATGCGCTGTCATGGCGATGATCGGCAAGTGCGGATTGGGATGATGGCGGCGTATCGCTTCGGTGGCGCCGATGCCATCGAGCTCGGGCATCTGGATATCCATCAGGATGGCGTCAAACGCCTGCGGCGAGGCCAGGGCAGTTTCCACCGCCGCCAGGCCGTGGTTGACCGTGGTAACACTGGCCCCCAGGCCGCCGAGAATTTCCAGGCCCAGTTCGCGCAGCAGCTCGCTGTCCTCGGCCAGCAATAGCCGCAGGCCTTGTAGCGGGTTGGGTGCGTCGACCTGGCGGCTTGCTGTTCGTAATTCCGGCTGCAACCAGGCATGGGCCAGCTGGCTTTGCAAGGCACTGAGCACCAATGGTTTGCTGACACTGTCGCTGATCGCGCCGGCAGGGTCGATGAGCGGGCCGGGGCTGCCGGTATAGCCGAGCCAGAAACAGCTGCGCACCCCTTTTTCGCGCAGGGCGATGGCCAGGTCGCTGGCAATGCTGATACCGAGGGATTGGTCGATCAACACCAGATCGGGTACGGCGATGGCGGTACTGGTGAGTGCCTGTGCCGCCGTTTCGGTGCTGCGGCAGCGAAAGCCCATGCCTTGCAGGCCGGCACTGCTGGCGAGGCGGGTGCGCGGGTGGCGCGCCACCACCAGGGCATTGCAGCCGCTGTAGGGTTGTGCGCGGGCGGTGGCGTGATCGGGCAGATCCAGCCATACCCTGGCGCAAAAGGTGGAACCCTGTCCCGGCTGGCTGTCCACCGCGACGCTGCCACGCATCAGCGTGGCCAGCTGGCGGCAGATGGCGAGGCCAAGCCCGGTGCCGCCATAGCGGCGGGTGGTGGAGGTATCGGCCTGGCTGAAGGACTGGAACAGGCGCTCCTGCTGCGCCGCCGTCATGCCGATGCCGGTGTCGGACACGGCAAACTCCAGCTGCACCGATTGATCGCGCGCGGCATACACGCGCACCGCCAGCACCACCTCGCCGGCTTCGGTGAATTTGATGGCATTGCCGACCAGGTTGAGCAGGATCTGGCCAAGGCGCAAAGGGTCGCCCAGCAAGTGCGGCGGTACATCGGGAGCAAGGTCGAATACCAGCTCCAAGCCCTTGTCGCCCGCCTTGGGCGCTGCCACCGCCGCCAGTGAAGACAGCACATCGTCGATCGGGAACGGAACATGCTCCAGATCGAGTTTACCGGCTTCGATCTTGGAAAAATCGAGGATATCGTTGATCACACCCAGCAGCAGCTTGGCGGCGGTTTCCACCTTTTCTGCCTGCACCCTTTGCTGTGGTAGCAAAGGCGTCTTCAGCAGGGTGTGGGAAAAGCCCAGCACGGCAGACAGGGGGGTGCGGATCTCATGGCTCATATTGGCGAGAAACTCGCTCTTGGCGCGGGTGGCGGCGTCAGCTGCCTCCTTCGCCTGACGCATCGACTCTTCCGCATGTTTGCGCACCGTGATGTCGTGCAGGGCCGCCAGGGTGGCCGGTTCGCCGTCGTAATCGATCGGCACGCAGGAGGCCAGGCAGCAATGTTGCTGGCCATCGGCACCCTGTAGCTGCAATTCGGCATCGCTGCCTGCCTCCTCGCGAAACAGCGGATGGCGGTAAGTCGCGGCATCGTCGAGCGCCAATACCTGCTGCAAGGGCATGCCGGTGATGTCGCCTCCTTGCGGGCCGGCCAGCAGGGCGAGGCAGCGGGCATTGGCATAACGTATGGTGCGGGCAGCATCGCTGCCGGTAATCAATAGCGGAAACGGCGCGTTGGCCAGAATGGCGCGGGTCCGCGCCTCACTCTGATGCAGCTGGATGGAGCGATCGCGCAGCTGCTGCTGGTTGTCGCGGAACAGCACCATGGCGGCGGCCATCGCGCTGATTTCATCATCGCCGCTGGTGTCGATCGGGGTGGCCAGGTCGCCTGCGGCGATGCCGCGGGTACTGGCTGCCAGCTGGGTCAGCCGCCGATTGATGCGGCGGCCGACATACAGATAGCCAAGGCTGGCGGAAAACAGCACGCTCAATAGGGCCAGCACGCCCAGCAAGGCGCGGCTGTGGGTAAGGCGACCGTCCAGATTGTTCACCGCATGATCAAGGCGAGCACTATTGTCATTGCTGAGTCGGGCGGCGGAGGCGATCAGTCCGTCGGCTGCCTGGCGGGTATCCTCGACGAATCGGCGTGAGCCGGCGGCCAGCTCCAGCTGCTTTTGCTTGAGCTGGAACAGGCTGTCGCGCTCCCCGTAAAACTGGCCCAGCGCAGCGATATGGCGCTGTAGCACATCGAGCTTGATGGCGGAGCGAACTGCTGCCAGCTCCTGCGCCATGGCCTGGCGGGCCGTGCGAAAGTCCTCGGCCAGCGCCATTGTCTGGTCGCGGTCACCGGCCAGGCTCACCAGGCTGATGTCGCTGAGCATCTGGTTAGCCAGCGTTTCCAGCCGCTGGATTGCCAGCAGCGAGGCCACCTGCTCGGAGGTGAGCAGCACCAGCGCATTGGTAGCGTCATGGTTGATGGTGGCGCTGCTGCTCACCATTTCCAGGGTGGAGCGGTAAATCTGCGGCGACAGGGCGCTGTCAAAACGACTGACCGCCTGTAGCACCGCTGGCCGACGCTGGCCGGGGTCGCTCACATTCAGCAAACGGTGTGCGTCTTCCTGAAAATCGCTGGCGGCCTTGTCCAGCGACGCGGGCAGTCGTCCCAGCATGCTGGCGATCAGCGCAAGCTGGCGCTTTACCGAGTCGCCTGTTCCTGTCTGCGGGTCCGATGCCAAGGCGTCGAGTTTGTACAGCTCGGACCTGAGGGTCAGCATTGACTGCAGCTGGCTGAATTCGGTATCGATCAAGCGCTCCAGCGCGCTGCCGCTGCCCGCCGATATGCGCCGCACCGCACTGAGCGTATCGGCATTGGCTGCCAGTTTTACCGGCTGCAGGGCGGCAATCAGCGCATGGTGCGCGGCGCGGGCGTCGTCAAGCAGATGATGCTGGCGCCGCACCAGGCTTAGTCGTTCCGCCACCATGCCATCGGCGGTGCCGATACGCCGCTCCAGGTCGGCCAGTTGGCTGCTTAACAATTGCGCCGAGTGCGGGTCGCGCTTTGCCAGCGCCGCGAGATTTTCGCGCATCTGCGCCAGCAAATGCTTGAGGATGCTAAGTGCCTGTAGCCGGTTTTCGTCGCTGTCTGCCGCTGCCGCTGCCAGTGCCGCAATATCGGATGCCAGTTCGCGGCTGGCGGCCTGCAGCTGGCCCAGCTTCAGGGTGACCGGGAAGCGCTCGCGGGTAATGCCGCCCACGGTTTGATCGACCTGGCTGAAGGTAAACCAGGCGGCGAGGCTGGCCAGCAAGGTGGTGCCCGCCACCGACGCAAAGGCCAGCGCCAGGCGCTTCGCTATGCGGCTACGCTGCCAGACCGGTGCTTGAAGGCGCTCAGCCGCCATATCGCCTCGAGCCAGGGATGGTTTTCCCGGGGTAAGCGTGCAAATCGGGCGTGAGGTTCAGCATGGGCACAAGCGGCAATCCTGCAGGCAAATTAGTGTATTTTTAGACGCTGTTGCGGGCAAGTGCGCCTGTTTATGCGCGGCGCCGACAGTTTGCCCGGCTATTGTTGCTGCTCTTGTGACTATATTGGGTGTCGGTATGTTTTTGGCAGGACGACCATGCAGAGAGATAGCCATAGTTGCGAGCGCCGCCCGGGCAATGGGCGAAAGACTGGCCCGAACCGGCTGGCGGCCTGTGTCCAGATATTGATCTTGTTAATGGCAGCATTGCTGAACCAGCCCGGTCTGGCTGCCGATGCGGCACCGGCGCTGCCAGCCACGCATTTGAAAGTGGTGGGCAGTTGGGGCTTTCTCAGCCAGTACAAAAATTTCGAACAGCCGTTCTGGACCAGTAAGGTCAGTGAAACATCGGGCGGGCAGATCACTGCCGAGATCACCCCGTTCAACCAGATGGGCCTCAAGGGTGACGAGATCATCCGCCTGATGCGCATGGGGCTGATCGATTTTGGTTCTGCCGTATTGGCCTATGGCGCAACCGACGATACCGAGGTGGAAGGCCTCGATCTGGCTGGTCTCAGCCCGACTGCAGCTGATGCGCGCAAGGTGGTCGACAGCTATCTGCCGGTGCTCGATGCCTATTTCCAGCGCAAGCATGGCGTCAAGGTGCTGTCGGTGTGGCCGTATCCGGCCCAGGTGATTTACTGCAAGAGCAAGCTCGACCGCATTGCCGACCTGAAGGGGCGCAAGGTGCGGGTCGGCACCCGGCCGATTGCCGAGTTTGTCGAGGCACTGGGCGGGGTGGCCATCGATATCCCGTTTGGCGAGGCTTATGCCCAGATCAAGCGCGGCAATATCGACTGCGCCATTACCGGTACCTTGCCGGGCAATACCGCCCGCCTGCCGGAAGTAACCCACTACCTCTATCCGCTACCGGTGGGCTGGAGCATGGCCATGCATGGGGTGAATCTGAAAGTGTGGTCTGGCCTCGACCCGGCGGTGCAGGCTTTTCTGGAGCAGGGCATGGCACGGCTGCGCGACGATATCTGGGCCGCCAGCGTGCGCGAGACCGACGAGGGCATACGCTGCAATACCGGCAGCGGCGACTGCAGCACCGGGCATCGCGACGATATGGTGCTGTTGCCGGTAACCGATGAGGATCGCCGCCAATTACGCATCGTGTTACGCGATGTGGTGTTGCGGCGCTGGGCGCAGCGCTGCAGCGTGGCGTGCGTGGCCGACTGGAACCGCACCGTGGGCAAGCTTACCGGGCTGGTGGCACGCAAATAAAAGGCAGCGAACCGGTTGACCGGTCGCTGCCGCATTTGCAAGGTGCTGCTGGTATGGGTCTATGGCACTGCCTGCAGCCTGCGCCAGCCTGCCGGCAGCTTAGCCCGAGATAATGCCAGGGCGCTTTATGCTGAACTCGGCAATGTCATAGCTCGATTTGCCGGTGCGCGCCAATTCGACCAGGATGCGCCCGAACAGCGGCGTGTACTTGAACGCACGGCCTGATTCGCCAGTCAGCACCGCCACGCGCGGATGGCCGGGCAGGGTGTCCAGCACGATCTGCGCATCCTTGCTCATGGTGTAAAGGCAGGTTGCCGGTTCCAGCGGTTTCGGTTCGATGCCGCGAAAGCGTTTTTCCAGGAATTGATTCATTTCCTGAAGAATAGTTGGGTCCGGCTGGTAGCTGCACTGGCTCGGGTCGGTGTAATAGGTGTGGGTGAAGTCGGCGCTGACCTTGATCTGGTCATGCCGCTCCAGGGGTGGAAAGCCGTAGAACAGCTGTTGCTGCCCACCCACCTCCGGGCCGAATTCATACCACATCGGCCAGGCCAGCTTGGGGTCGACCCGGTAGTAGGCCAGGGTCATCTGCCAGATGGTCAGATCAAGCTGCAGGCCAAATGGCGCCAGCACCGGGTTGGACCAGGCGCCGGGCGCCAGGATCAGGCTGTCGGCAGTAAAGCGCCCGCGCGGCGTATCGATCTGGTAGGGGCCGCCGGCGGCGCCGGGAAGGCTGATGCTGGCCGGGCAGCGCGCATGCAGCGCGGCCCCCTTGGCATGGGCCAGGTCGTGAAAGGTGCGCAGCGATTCCTGCACCACAATGGTGGCGCTGCTGGCCTGATTGAGGCCGATGTACTGGTCGGGAATCTCGCGGAACACCGGGTAGGCGTCCTTGAGGCCGGCCTTGTCGTAATGCTGGAACGGGATGCCCAGCTCGGTCATTACCTGTTGGCACTGGCTCAGATCGCCCTCCACCGTGGCGGCGGGCAAGCCGTAGAACAGCAGACCGTTGCGGCGCAGCAGCCGGATACCGAGGTTCTCCTGCACTTCATGCCACAGGCCGAAAGCACTCTCGGCCAGCCGCGCCATATTTGCATCGGAATACATGATGCGGAACATGCGCGAATAGCCGTCCGAGCTGCCCTTATCGTTGTAAAAGTCGAACTGCTCGAATAGCGCAGTGCGATGGCCGGCCGCCGCCGCGTAGTAGGCGGCCGACAGGCCGGTGGTGCCACCGCCGATGACGGCGATATCGAGGTGATGGGTATCAGAATGCATTCGGGGTGCTCCGCAGCAGATAGGTCGGGGAGGTTTCGGCATCGCCGGGCTTCACCGGCACCGGTGTCAGCAAGGGGTAGTCGGGAGACAGGCCGGCAATGCGCGGCAGCTGGAAATGGTCTTCCAGCATCGATTCAGCCGTACACAGGGCGCCTTCGACCCAGCCCTGGGCATTGGAATAGGCCTCGCCGCAGATATACACCGGCCAGTCGTGCAAAGGCTGGCGCACGCTGCGCATGATCTCCCAAGCCTTGTAGTGGGCGGCCCAGGCATGAAAACCGGCGCCATACGGGTCTTGCGACCAGTCCTGGTAATAGGCGGCGAGCAGCTTGGATGGCTTGGGTGGCGGTGCTCCTTTTACCGATAGCGACTGCACCAGCATGGTTTCGGCCATACGGGTCATGGTGCCGGGTGCCGGTGCGCCCCCCTTGGCACCGATTTGCGACCAGCTCGGTGGCCTGTCCCAGGCTTTGTCGCGCTCCAGCACCGACCAGAAACTGGCGGCTTGCATATCGCAATAGGCGGCCAGCAGCAGGGCTCTGCCATCGTCCGGCTTGCCGCCGCGCTCGGCCTGGGTACCAAAGTCGTAAGTCATGCGCAGTTGCAAATCCGTGATGGTGGGGCCGGGGTAGAACAGGGACTTATCCCACCAGCGGTTTTCATAAGCCATGAACAACTTGTAGGCAGGCTGAGGCAGCACCGACTGGATATTGCGCTGCACCGCGCTGGCATTGAAAAAGTCGGTGTCCTGATCCAGCAATTCCAGGCTGCGCCGTGGCATGGCCAGTACCAGGGCGTGGGCGTGGAAGCGGGCGTGTGGTCCGTGGCCGTCGCTGCGCTCGATCAGCCCGCTGATACCAGTGCTGCTGCGCTCGAAGCGACGTAGCCGGCTATGGCGGTAGATAGGGCAACCCAGCGCGCTCACCCGTTTGGCCAAGGTCGCCGGCAAGGTGTGAAAGCCGGTCTTGAAACGCGAGAAAGTCGGCGTGGTGGAAAAGTCGGTGAGCATATACGGCATTGCTTCTGCCGCATTCCAGTTGATGGTGTTGGAGTTGTAGCCGCCGCCATCCCAGCAAAAATCGAAGCCTTCGTTACTGAGCACCCGGTACAGCACATTCCAGAAGCCGATATCGAATAGCGCCACGTTGTCGTAGATATCGTCGGAATAGCGCTGGTTTTCCTTCACCCACTGCCAGTTCGCATCGCTCCAGCTGGTGGCGCCATCGCCGCAGATCTGGGTAATGGCGTAGTTGAACAATTGGTTGGGCGTCTGGCGCAATTCATTGGGCGAGAGGGCATAGGGCACGGTGGCGCCAGCGTCGATGCTGGTTTCATCCAGCCGCTGGCTGCGCAGCAGGAACTGGCTATCGTTCGACATCGGAAACGCTTCGATATCGTGGCGCAGATCGAGCTTGTCGATCAGCAGGTTGAGCAGCTGGTGGCTGGCGGTAAAGCGCATGCCGCCCAATTCGGCCGGCACATGGTCCATCTCATCGAGAATCACGCTATCGAGGCGGCCACCGACCCGGTCGCTGTATTCGAGCAGGGCTACCTTGAGCAAGCCGTCCGGCCGCCTTGCGGCCATGGCTTTGAGGCGCGGGCTGCTGCGCCAGTCCTGCATGATGCGCCAAGCGGTGTACAGGCCGGACATGCCGGCACCCACCACCATCACATCGACATCGGCACCGTCATCCAGCTGTGCTGGTGTGATGTCCAATCCTGCTGCCCTGCGTATTGCGTGCATGTTTTCCTCCATTAGCCTGGTCCGATTGGCGCCAAAAATCCGACGAACGGCGCTGGTTGACTATGGTCGTTGCGCTGCGCAAATTCAATGCGAAGCAAGCTAGATGGTGCTGTCAGTGGCGAACTGTTTGCATCGGCCTACAAATGGTGACAATGCGGGCGGTGCCTGTTCCTATACTGGTGGCTTTGCTGTTCGAGTTTCGCCGATCAAACCCTGTTGAGGACGCCGAGATGGTCAAACTGCATGTCAATGGCAAGGCGCGCGATGTGGATGCCGATGCCGATACCCCCTTGCTGTGGGCGTTACGCGATGACTTGGGCCTGACCGGCACCAAGTACGGCTGCGGCATGGCGCTGTGTGGTGCTTGTACCGTATGGGTGAATGGCCAGCCGACCCGTTCCTGTTCCGTTCCGATTTCGGCGGTGGGTAGCGGCAAGGTGACCACCATCGAAGGCATCAGCAGCTCGGCCGCACTGGCGGTGCAGGCGGCCTGGCAAAAGCTCGACGTGGCGCAGTGTGGCTATTGCCAGTCGGGCCAGATCATGTCGGCGGCGGCCTTGCTGTCGCGTAATCCGAAACCGAGCGATGCGGATATCGATTCGGCGATGAGCGGCAATGTCTGTCGCTGCGCCACTTACCAGCGCATCCGTGCCGGCATTCACGAGGCGGCTGCCATGCTGACCGGCAAGGCGCAGCACAAGGCGGAGGTGTGACATGAACCAGCCATTCGAACTCTCGCGGCGTGATCTGCTCAAGGCTGGCGCGGCCAGCGCCTTGCTGGTCGGTTTTCACTGGGCCGGCGGCGGGCGCGCCTATGCAGCGGCGCCCGGCAGCCTGGCACCGAATGCCTTTGTGCGCATCGGCAGCGACGACAGCGTGGTAGTGATTTCCAAGCATCTGGAAATGGGGCAGGGCGCCTATACCGGGATTGCCACCATTGTGGCCGAAGAGCTGGATGCCGATTGGGCCAAGGTGACCGTGGAAGCGGCGCCGGCCGATGCCAAGCGTTACGGGAATACCCTGTGGGGCGCGCAAATTACCGGCGGCAGCAGCGCCATGGCCAATTCCTGGACCCAGCTGCGCGAAGCGGGCGCCAGGGCGCGTGCCTTGCTGGTGCTGGCGGCGGCCGAGCGCTGGCAGGTACCGGCAGCGGAAATCAGCGTGTCCAAGGGGGTGGTGATGCATGCGGCCGGCAAGCGCAAGGCCCGCTTTGGCGAATTGGTGGAGGCGGCCAGCAAGCTGGAAGTGAAGGGCGATATCAAGCTGAAGGACCCGAAAGACTTCACCCTGATCGGCAAGCGGTTGCCGCGCAAGGATAGCCAGGTGAAGACCAATGGCCGCGCCAAGTTCACCCAGGATGTGCAGCTGCCAGGCATGCTGACCGCGGTGGTGGCGCATCCACCGCGCTTTGGCGCCAAACTCAAATCGTTTGACGCGACCGCTGCCAAGCAGGTGCGCGGCGTGAGCGAGGTAGTGGCGATCGACAGCGGCGTGGCGGTGCTGGCCAAAGGCTTCTGGGCCGCCAAGAAGGGCCGCGATGCGTTGCGCATCGAGTGGGATGAATCAGGCGCCATGATTGAGGGCAGTGCCGAGCAGTTCGCCGGCTATGCCAGCCTGCTTGATCAGGCCGGCGCGGTGGCGAGCAGCAAGGGCGATGCCGCTGCAGCGCTGAAAGGTGCGGCCAAGACCATCAAGGCCGACTTCCGCTTCCCCTATCTGGCTCATGCCGCCATGGAGCCGATGAACTGCGTGATCCAGCGCACGGCCGATGGCGTCGAAGTGTGGAATGGCGAGCAGGCGCAGACCATGGACCAAGCGATTCTGGCTGCCACCTTCGGGGTGGAGCCCGGCAAGGTGAAGCTGAACATGCTGTTTGCCGGCGGCGGCTTTGGCCGGCGTGCCAACCCCAAGGCTGATTATCTGGTGGAGTGCGCCAATATTGTGAAGGCGATCGCCGGCCGTGCGCCGGTCAAGCTGGTGTGGACCCGCGAAGACGATATGCGCGCCGGCTACTACCGACCCGCCTATTTGCACCGCATCGAAGCCGGGCTGGATGCGGCCGGCAAGGTGGTGGCCTGGCAGCATCGCATTGTCGGCCAGAGCATTTTTGCCGGCGGCGCGATGGAGTCGTTCATGGTCAAGCATGGCGTCGATGGCTCATCGGTGGAAGGCGCCGCCAATCTGCCATATGCCATTGCCAATCTGCAGGTCGACCTGCATTCGCCGCGCAAGCCGGTGCCGGTGCAGTGGTGGCGCTCGGTCGGCCATACCCATACCGGCCATGCCACCGAGGTGATGATCGATCAGCTGGCGGTGGCCGCCGGAGCCGACCCGGTGGCGTTCCGCCTGGCGCTGCTGGGCGAACACCCGCGCCATCGCGCCGTGCTGCAGCTGGCCGCCGACAAGGCCGGCTGGGGCAAGCCCTTGCCGCCCGGCAAGCCGGGTGAAAAGCGCGGCCGTGGCGTGGCGGTGGTCGAGTCCTTCAACAGCTTTGTTGCCGAAGTGGCCGAAGTCACGGTTGCAAGCGATGGCAGCGTGCGGGTAGACCGGGTGGTGTGTGCGGTGGACTGCGGCATTGCCATCAACCCGGATGTGATCCGCGCGCAGATGGAGGGCGGCATCGGCTTTGCACTATCAGCTGCCTTGCACGGCAATATCACGCTCAAGGCCGGCGCAGTGGAGCAGTCGAATTTCCACGACTACCCGGTATTGCGCATCAACGAAATGCCCAAGGTAGAAGTGCATATCGTGCCATCGGGCGCGGCGCCAACTGGCGTTGGCGAGCCGGGCGTGCCACCACTGGCGCCTGCACTCGCCAATGCCATTGCTCATGCTACTGGTAAGAGGGTGTACGATTTGCCGATCAAGTTGACCAGCTGAGCGGATCTACACATGAAAGGGGCAGTATTCTGGGGCATTGTCTTGACGCTGCTGTACCAGATCAAGGTGACGCAACGTTTGCTGGCTTACCGCGACAGCCTCGTGCCGTATTGGTTTGTGCATCTGCTATCGATCTGGCTGCTGCCCTTGCTGGGGGCCGCAGCCGTGAGCGCGAGCCTTAGTCGCTTTCGTGAGAAGAGCGGTACCGGCGATGCTGATCCGCTTGACGACGGTAACGGCGAATTGCTGGATGTGGCGTTTGACGTCGCCGACTCAATCGATATTGACGATGCCTGATGCCAGCGGTCAGGCTCTATCACCAGTGGCGTCGCCATGAGGCGAGTCCATCGCGTTTGACTACCCCTATCGGCGCCACAAGCAACATAGTGGCGCCTCGTTTTCTATCCCCCTGGGTTCCTTCCATGCTGCGCCATCTCGTACTGTTTACCTTTCAACCCGATCTGCCCCCGGCACAGCGCGATGCGCTGCTGGCTGCGTTTGCTGCACTGCCCACGCAGATTGCCGGCGTGCGTGGTTTCGAGCAGGGCCTGAACAATAGCCCGGAAGGCCTGGCGCATGGTTACACCCACGGCTTTGTACTGACGTTTGAGGATGAAGCCGGGCGTGACCATTATTTGCACCATCCGGCGCATCTCGCCTTTGTCGAACAAATCAAGCCGGCACTGGCGCAGGCGCTGGTGTTCGATTTCACCGCCAACGCTTGACATGGATACGCTCAATCTCGACGTATTGCGCCAGGCGCGCCAGTGGTGTCTGGCCGGTCATGCGGTCTGGCTGGTCAGCGTGGTGGAAACCTGGGGTTCTGCGCCACGTCCGGTCGGCTCGCTACTGGCGGTGCGCGACGATGGCCCAGTGAGCGGTTCGGTATCGGGCGGCTGTGTGGAAGATGATCTGGTGCGCCGGGTCAGCCGGGGCGAGCGGCCACAGCAGGCAGCCTTGGTGGTGTACGGGGTTAGCAAGGAAGAAGCCAGTCGCTTCGGCCTGCCCTGCGGTGGCACCTTGCGCCTTCTGGTCGAGCCATTGCAGGACCTGGCCTGGGTAGACCAGCTGCTGGCGCAAACCGACCAGCACCGCCTGGTTGCCCGCACCGTACAGCTGCAAACCGGCGCCGTCACACTGCTGAGCGCCCATCGCGGCGACAAACCCGGCCTGCACGGCGATACCTTTACCGGCATCTTTGGCCCGGCCTGGCGCTTGCTGCTGATCGGTGCCGGCCAGCTGTCGCGCATTGTCGCGCAGATGGCCCAGCCGCTCGGATTTGCCGTGCATATCTGCGACCCGCGCGAGGAATACCGGCAGGATTGGGACAGCGCGGGCGTGGTATTCGAGCCGGGCATGCCCGACGATGTGGTGCTGGCGATGGAGCCCGATGCCCATACTGCCATCGTGGCGCTGACCCACGACCCCAAGCTCGACGATATGGCGCTGCTGGAAGCCTTGAAGTCACCCGCCTTCTACGTAGGCGCGCTTGGTTCGCGTCGCAATACCCAAAAACGCCGCGAGCGATTGGCGCTGTTCGAATTGAGCGAGGCGGAAATTGCCCGCCTGCATGGGCCGGTCGGTCTCTATCTGGGTAGCCACACGCCGGCCGAGATTGCCATTTCCATCCTGGCCGAGATCGTTGCAGTCAAAAACGGTGTGCCGCTGTTGCAAGTCGCCCCGCCCTTGCCCGAAACCGCAGTACGCCATGGCTGAGTGGGTCGGCATCCTGCTGGCCGCAGGTAGCGGGCGCCGCTTCGACCCAAGCGGCAAGCGGCTGAAACTATTGCAGCTGCTGCCTGATGGAACGCCAATAGCTGTCGCTAGTGCGCGTGCCTTGCTCGGCGCCATGCCCAGGGTATTGGCCATGGTGCCGGCCGATGACAGCGCCAACACGCTGCAGCTATCGGCCTTGCTGACCAAGGCTGGCTGCGTGGTGCTGCCTTGCCCGGCATCAAAGGGCGGTATGGGCAATACCGTGGCGGCAGCGATTGCCGCCAGCGCCGATACGGCAGGCTGGCTGCTGTTGCCGGCGGATATGCCCTGGCTTACGGCGGATAGCTGCCAGCGGGTACTGGCAGCGCTGCAGGACGGCCATATGACGGCGGCTCCGGTCTGCGCCGGGCAACGTGGCCACCCGGTGGGGTTTTCGGCAGGGTGTCGGGACGCTTTACTAGCGGTACAGGGCGAGCAAGGCGCACGTAGCGTGTTGCTTCAATACCCACCGACCCTGGTCGATGTGGTCGACCATGGGGTGTTGCTGGATGTGGATGGCCCGGATGATCTGGCACAGCATCCAGCGCGAAGCTGAATGGCCTCGCGGGATTGTTCCACGCCTCGCGCCTGGCTTGCTTCAGGATGCCTTGGCCAAAGCCAGTCTGCCGGCCAGCAGCACGAATACCAGGCCAAGCAGGCCGTTGCCATGGCGCTGCAGTGCGGCTGATTCGATATTGAACACGCGCACGGTGGCGGCGAGCAGGCTCAGCAGCACATTAAAGGCAAAGGCGATCAGGCTCAGCATCAAGCCCAGCATCAGCAATTGCATGGCACTGGAGCCTAGCGCCGGATTGACGAATTGCGGCAAAAACAGGCTGAAGAACAGCAAGGCCTTGGGGTTGAGCAGATTGTTGGCAAGGCCGACCAGCACCAGGCGCCGCATGGAACTTGGGTTGGCCTGCACTTGATCTAGCGCGTGCTGGCGATGGGCCAGCCAATCGCGCAGCGATTTCATGCCGAGCCAGCCCATATAGACGGCGCCACACAGGCGAATGGCGGTGGCAAGCATTGGCCAGGCTTCCATCAGCTTGCCAAGGCCCAGCGAGATCAGCGCGGTCTGCACCAGGCCGGCTAGCAACACGCCAAACGAGCAGGCCACGCCGAAGCGCGCGCCACGGCTGATCGATTGGGCGCTGATCAACAGCATGTCCGGGCCGGGAATGATCAGCAGGGCGAAGACGGCACTGAAAAACAGCGGTAAAGCGTGGGTATCGAGCATATCGGGGTCTCTCCTTGCGTGTTTAGGCGGCGGAATCAAGGGCGAGCAACAGCACGGCCGGGCGCCGCTGCATGCAAAAGCGGACGGGAAAGTGACAAGGCCGACTTGCGTCGGCCTTGTAGAGGGGTTTACTTCGATTTGACCCAGGCGGCTACGCCGGCAAGGGCTGCCGGCAAGCCCGATGGGTCGGTACCGCCCGCCATGGCCATATCGGGGCGACCGCCGCCCTTGCCGCCTACTTGCTGGGCGACGAAGTTGACCAAGTCACCGGCCTTGATGCGGCTGGTCAGGTTGGCGGTGACGCCGGCAGCCAAGGCCACCTTGCCGTCGGCCACGCTGGCCAGCACGATGGCGGCGCTGCCGAGCTTGTCCTTGAGCTTGTCCAGCATCTCGCGCAGGGCATTGGCATCGGCGCCTTCCACCGTAACCGCCAATACCTTGACGCCATCCACGTCCACCGCCTGCTCGACCAGGCTGTCGCCGGCGCTGGCAGCCAGCTTGCCCTTGAGCTTGGCCAACTCTTTTTCCAGCGCTTTTTGCTCGGCGTGCAGCTTTTCCAGCTTGCCGACCAGATCGCCCGGCTGCGCCTGCACCAAGGCGGTGGCGGACTTCAACTCGTGTTCCAGCTTCTGCACAAAGGCGACGGCGCCTTCGCCGGTGGTGGCCTCAATGCGGCGGATACCGGCGGCCACGCCGCCTTCGCCGATGATCTTGAAGTAGCCGATATCGCCGGTGCGATGCACATGGGTGCCGCCGCACAGCTCGGTGGAAAAGTCGCCCATCTTCAATACGCGTACTTCATCGCCGTACTTTTCGCCAAACAGGGCCATGGCGCCGGACTTGATCGCGTCTTCATGCTTCATCACGCGGGCGCTGACTTCATGGTTATGGGCGATGACGCGGTTGACCATGGCTTCGATCTTGGCTAGATCATCAGAGGTGACGGCTTGCGGATGCGAGAAGTCGAAACGGGTGTATTCGCTATTGACCAACGAACCCTTCTGGCTCACATGCTTGCCCAGCACTTCGCGCAGGGCGGCATGCAGCAGGTGGGTGGCCGAGTGGTTGCGGGCGGTAGCCAGGCGCTTGTGCAGGTCGATGGTAGCGGTAACGCTATCGCCAACCTTGAGTGCGCCGCGTACCAGCTGGCCCTGGTGGCCAAATACCGCCGCCTTGATCTTTTGTGTATCGACCACATCGAATAGCGCATCAACGCCGCCGGTAGCGGCAATCTCGCCGACATCACCCACCTGGCCGCCGCCTTCGGCGTAGAAGGCGGTGTTGTCGAGCACCACCATGCCTTGCTCGCCAGCGCGCAATTCGTTCACCGCGACACCGTTCTGGTACAGCGCCAATACCTTGGCCTCGCTGCTGGCTTTTACATAGCCCTCAAACGTTGTATCGCTGCCGCTGTATTCCACACCGGCGGCGGCATTGAACTTGCCAGCGGCACGGCCGCGTTCCTGTTCCTCGGCCAGCTCTTTTTCATAACCGGCCATATCGACTTCGATGCCGCGCTCGCGGCACACATCGGCAGTCAGGTCGATCGGGAAGCCGTAGGTGCTGTGTAGCTGGAAGGCGATGCTTCCGTTGAGCCTAGGTACATCAATGGAACAGAAATCCACCATCACAGAAGTAATTGCACCCACCTCATCAAGAAGCGAATCCACACTTGCTTTGAGTTGCTGCGTCGGCGCCGTTGGAAGTCCTACCAGCAGTCGAACGCTTCGAGATTCGTTTGGATTTTCCCAATGTTTAAGTCGCTGATATACAAGCGGAATGGCATTTTTAAGTCCTTTGAGTGCCTCATCTTCAGAAGAGTACACCTTAGGGATTAGCACACGCTTTTCTCTTTCTCTTCCTGCGACATAGCCAATCGAAGTAGATGGGCCGAGTTCACTAGGCATGCCCTTTATCAGTGATAATCCGTGCTCATGTGCGTAGCGACGGCACATATGCGGCTCAACGTTGATTTCTTCCTCGAGCAGCTTCATGCCGGTTTCCAGGGTGCGGCCGAATTGCTCTTCTTCGTGGCGCAGCGCATCGATGATGCGTGCCTGCTGCTCGATCAGTTGCGGATAGGCTTCGCCCATCTCGCGCACCAGATCCGGCACGATCTTGTGGAAGAACGGTTGCTTCTGGCCCAGCTTGTAGCCATGGCGCACGGCGCGGCGGCAGATGCGGCGCAGCACATAGCCACGGCCTTCATTGGATGGCAGTACGCCATCGGCTACCAGGAAGGAACAGGCGCGGATATGGTCGGCGATCACCTTCAGCGACGGGGTTTCCTGGTTGAACGGTACGCCGGTTTCGCGGGCAGCCGCCTTGACCAGGGCGGCCAGCATATCGACCTCGTAATTGGTGTGCACATGCTGCAATACGGCCGACAGGCGCTCCAGGCCCATGCCGGTGTCCACGCTGGGCTTGGGCAGCGGGTGCATCACGCCGGCTTCATCGCGGTTGAACTGCATGAACACATTGTTCCAGATCTCGATAAAGCGATCGCCGTCCTCATCGGGCGAGCCGGGCGGGCCGCCGGCGATGTCCGGGCCGTGGTCGTAGAAAATCTCGGTGCAGGGGCCGCAGGGGCCGGTGTCGCCCATCGCCCAGAAGTTGTCGCTGGCATAGGGCGCACCCTTGTTGTCGCCAATGCGCACGATCTTGTCCGCCGGTACGCCGACTTCCTTGTTCCAGATGTCAAACGACTCGTCATCAGAGGCATAGACGGTGACCATCAGCTTGTCTTTGGGCAGACCCAGCCACTGCGGCGAGGTGAGGAATTCCCAGGCGTAGGTGATGGCATCGCGCTTGAAATAGTCGCCGAAGCTGAAGTTACCCAGCATTTCAAAGAAGGTCTGGTGGCGGGCGGTATAGCCGACGTTTTCCAGGTCGTTGTGCTTGCCGCCGGCGCGCAGGCATTTTTGCGAGGTGACGGCGCGGGTGTAGGGGCGCTTGTCAAAGCCGAGGAATACATCCTTGAACTGCACCATGCCGGCCACGGTGAACATCAGCGTCGGTTCATTGCCGGGAATCAGGCTGTCGGACGCCACGATCTGGTGGCCCTTGCTCTCGAAGAAGGAAAGGAATTTCTGGCGGATTTCTGCGGCGCGCATGCTGGTCGGTCCGTGCGGGAAGTCAGTGAACAGCCGCGAATTATGCCCGAAACTGCCGGCTTGGCGGCAGGCAGTTCGGCCGCTCGCACCATATGCAACGAGAATTGCCGGCGTGCGCGCCCGCTTGCGTACCCGCTGCCAGCTGCGGTGATGCCAATAGTTACTTGTCATAGCGGGGTGAGCTGGCGCAAGCTCGCCCGGTCCATCTTGCCGGAGTTGCCATGATGAAGCTCACCCTCCTGTCGATCAGCCTGGCTTTACTCGGCAGCGCGCCTGCCAGCTGGGCCACCGTTACCACCCCTTACCCGATCATCTTCGTTACCCAAGTGCCGGTGCCGGCCGATTTCACCACCATTGGCTCGGTGTTTGGCAATCATCGTGCCGATCTTGAGTCGGTGGCACGTGGCGGTGATCTGTGGATACGCTATCAGGACGGCACGCTGAAAAACCTTACCCAGGCGGTGGGCGTCAGCAGTAGCGGCCTGTTGGGCGCCAATGCGATTGCCGTGCGCGACCCCGCCGTGCATTGGGATGCCAACAAGGTGGTGTTCAGCGCGGTAGTTGGCGCCCCGGCCAAGCAGTCCCAGCTGGAGACTTACTACTGGCAGTTGTACGAGATCAGCGGCCTCGGGCCGAATGACACGCCGGTATTGAGCAAGGTGGCTAAGCAGCCGGCCAATTTCAACAATATCAGCCCGATTTATGGCACGGACGATCGCATTATCTTTACCAGCGACCGGCCACGCAGTGGCGAGCGGCATCTCTACCCGCAGCTCGACGAATACGAAGAGGCGCCGGTGGTAAGCGGGCTGTGGAGCCTCGACCCGAAAAGCGGCGATCTGTTCATGCTCAACCATTCGCCATCGGGCGCCTTCACCCCGACCATCGACAGCTTTGGCCGGGTGATCTTCACCCGCTGGGACCATCTGCAACGCGACCAGCAGGCCGATGCCGACAATAGCGAAGGCGGCAGTTACGGTACCTTCAATTACAGCGATGAAACGGCAGCCGCGCGCGCCCTCAATGACCGCAGCGAAGTGTTCCCCGAGCCACGTGCCGATACGACAACCGTGAGTGGCCATCGCTTCAATCAGTTTTTCCCGTGGCAGATTCATGAAGACGGCCGCGAAGAGGAAACGCTCAACCATGTCGGGCGCCATGAGTTGGCCGGCTATGGTGCGCAAAGCTTTCTCGACGACCCGAACCTGACCTACTGCTGCTACACCGACAGCCGTTACAACCGCTACCGTCTCAATAACGACAGTTTCCTGCAGATCAAGGAAGACCCGCAGCTGGCCGGCCGCTTTGTCGGCACCTCGGCGCCGGAGTTCGGCACCCATGCCGCCGGCCAATTGGTGCGCATCAAGGGCGCGCCGACTGATAATCCCGACCTGATGACCGTGGAATACCTCACTGCCAGCAGCACCGCCAGTGCGAGCGAGGATGGCAAGACGCCGGCAGCCGACCATAGCGGCCTGTACCGCGAACCCTTGCCGCTGGCCGATGGCAAGCTGATCGCCGTGCATACCGCCGAAACCCGTGCCGATCGCAATATGGGCAGCACGGCGGCGCCGCAGTCACGCTATGACTTCCGCCTGAAATTGGTGGCGCCCGATGCAAGCAATGTCTGGAAGGCAAGCGAGCCTTTGACGGCGGGCATCCGCACGGCGGTGAGCTTTTACAACCCGGAT
>NZ_JAYRLZ010000377.1:0-3260 GCF_041904975.1 Chitinimonas sp.
TGTTCAGCCTGGTGCTGAACTGGATACACACCATCATCATGAGCCTGTTTCTGGGCTGGTGGCTGCGCCTCGGCAATCGCTGGCAGGATCGCGACAGCAGCCTGTTCCCCTTGATGGTGCTGGTAGCCCTGCCCACGGTGCTGGCGCCCTTGCTGATGCTGCTGCCCGATGCGGCTGCCGGTGCCGTGCTGGTATTGCTGGCGATCTATCAGACGGCGGTGCTGCTCAGCGCCCTGACCCGTGCCACCGGGGTGAAGCTTGGCCATGTGATTGTCGGTCGGCTGGCGTTCTTGCCGCTTGAATTGCTGCTGTGGATGGTGGCGATGAGTTTTGCCGCCAGCCTGGGCTGGATCGATCTCGATGCGATGAGCAAGCAGCTGCAGGCGCCCGCCACCAGCACCCAACCGGGAGCGCTGTAATGGCCGGATTTCGCTACCAGGCCATTGATGGTGCCGGCAAGGCGCTCGACGGCATCATCGAGGCGGACAATGCACGCTCGGCCCGTGCCAGCCTGCGCGAGCAGGGCCTGTGGGTGTCGGAGCTGGAAGAGTTGCAGCAGGCGTCGGCGGGAGCGAAGGAAAGCCGCCAAGCCGGGGTGTCCACCGCCGAATTGGCGCTGATCACCCGCCAGTTCGCCACCTTGCTCGATGCCGGCCTCACCATCGAGCGGGCGCTGACCGTGCTGATCGAGCAGGCAGAAAACCAGCGCGCCCGCCATGTATTGGCCGGGGTGCGCAGCGAGGTGCTGGCCGGCGCGCCGATGTCGGTGGCGATGGCGCGCCATCCCAAGGTTTTCCCCGAGCTGTACCGCACCATCATTCGCGCCGGCGAGGAGTCGGGCAAGGCCGCCGGTGTCATGGCGCGGCTGGCCGACTATATCGAAGCGCGCCAGGCGCTCACCAGCAAGGTGGCGCTGGCCTTTGTCTACCCGATCGTGGTGCTGTCGGTGTGCTTTATCGTCATTGTCGGCATGCTGTATTGGGTGGTGCCGACCATGGTGACGGCGTTTCAGAACGCGCACCAGAAGCTGCCCCTGCTGACCCGCGCCTTGCTGGCGCTGTCTGGCGCGGTGCGCGAATACGGCGGCTTGGGCTTGCTGCTGCTGCTGGCGATCGGTGCGCTGGTCGCCTGGGCCTGGCGCAGCGAAGCGGTGCGCTGGTGGGCCGATAGTGTGTCGCTGCGCCTGCCCTTGATCGGGCGCCTTAACCGTGCCGGCAATACCGCCAGGCTGGCCAGCACGCTGTCCATTCTTGCCGGTAGCGGCGTACCGCTACTCAAGGCGCTGGAGGCAGCCGCCGGGGTGGTGGGCAACCGTGTGCTGCGCGGCGCGGTGGCCGATGCGGCACGCGATGTGCGCGAAGGGGCGACTCTATCCAATGCGCTGGGGCGCAAGAAACTGTTTCCGCCGGTGCTGATCCATCTGGTAGGCAGCGGCGAGGCCAGCGGCCGGCTCGACATCATGCTCGATCGCGCTGCCCAGCAGCAGGCAGGCGAATTGGAACGACGCGTCGCCACCTTTACCAGCCTGCTCGGCCCGGTGATGGTGCTGTTGATGGGCGGGGTGGTGCTGCTGATCGTGCTGGCCATCCTGCTGCCGGTATTTGATATGAACCAGTTGGTGAAATAGGCATGCAAGACAATGCAACAACTCTGGCCGAGCTGAAGGCGCGGGTTCTGGCGTTTGCCCAGGCACGCGATTGGCAGGCGTTTCACAGTGGCAAGAATCTGGCGATGAGCATCGCCATCGAGGCTGCCGAGTTGATGGAGCATTTCCAGTGGTCGCCACCGGCGCCCGAGTCCATCAACAAGCAGGAAGTGGCGGAAGAGCTGGCCGATGTATTGATCTATGCCCTGGCATTTGCCAACCGGTTGGAGATCGATGTGGCGGCGGCAATTTCTGCCAAGCTGGACAAAAACGAGACCCGCTTTCCGGCCACGGTGCGCGGGCAAATCATCAAGACAAAGGAGCAGTAAAGCGATGCGCAAGCGGCAAGCTGGTTTTACCTTGATCGAAATCCTGGTGGTGATCGTCATCCTCGCCATCCTCGGTGCCCTGGTGGTGCCGAAAATCATGAATCGCCCCGATGAGGCGCGGGTAGTGGCGGCCAAGCAGGATGTGCAGGCCATTGTGCAGGCGCTCAAGCTGTACAAGCTCGACAACGGCGTCTACCCGAGCAATGAGCAGGGCTTGAAGGCGCTGGTGGAGAAGCCGACCACCGGCAGCATTCCCGCCAACTGGAAGTCCTATCTGGACAAGTTGCCGCAAGACCCGTGGGGCCATTCCTATATCTACCTGAGCCCGGGCCTGAAGGGCGACATCGATGTAATGAGCTATGGCGCCGATGGCCAGGCCGGCGGCGAGGGCAATGACGCCGATATCGGCTCGTGGATGCAATAAGGCCGATGCGCCGCCGGTCGTCCCCGCCGCCGTATCTTGTGGCTGCCTGCGGCCGCAGGCAGCCAGGCTTTACGCTGATCGAAATCCTGGTGGTGCTGGTGATCATCACCATCATCGTCACCATGGCGGTGGTGCGCTTTGGCCCGAACGACGGCGATATCGCCCAGCGCGAGGCGGAGCGCCTGGCCTTGCTGTTCGAAACGGTACGCGACGAGGCGATCGCCAGTGGTAGCACCCTGGGCTGGTCGGCCGATGACAACCTGGCCGGCTACCGCTTCTGGCAGCAAGCGGCAGGCGCGCAGTGGCAGCCAGCGAGCGACATCGAGTCGCTGCGGCCGCGCCAGCTGCCGGTCAATACCCGCATCGAGGCGGTCACCGTCAATCTGGCCGCCCTTGGCAAGGAGGCCAAAGTCGTGTTTGCCCCGTCCGGCGTCAATGCGCCGTTCAGTCTCGATATCCGCAGTGGCGAGGCGGTGCGCCATCTGGTGGCCGACCCGCTTGGTCGCATCAGTGTGGCGGCACCCGCCGTGGCGGCGCCATGAAGTGCGTACGCGGCTTCACCCTGATCGAAGTGCTGGTCGCCCTGGTGGTGCTGGGCGTAGCCATGGCCGCCGCGACGCGTGCCACGCTGGCGGTGACCGATGGCTCGCTTGCCCTGCGCCGCCATCTGGCTGGCGGCTGGGTGGCGCAGAACCGCATCAACAACTATGTGATCCGTGGCGAATTTCCGGCACTGGGCACCCGCGATGGACAAGAAAAGCAGGCCGGCATGGACTTCGCCTGGCATGAAACGGTGTCGGAAACGCCGGATCGCGCCTTCCACCGGGTGGAAATCAAGGTGGGCAAACCGGGGGAGGAGCAT
>NZ_JAYRLZ010000378.1:0-3228 GCF_041904975.1 Chitinimonas sp.
GAGCAACAAAACGCTGCCATCAAGGCTGGCGATGATGCCGGCAGCGCAACCATCGGCCAGCTGCTGGCTCGCTGGCAGCCGGCCGCGGTAGATGCCTGCGCAGAGCCAGCGTGCGCCGCTGCACCGAAGCGCCCGGCCTGGCAGCGCTTTGGCGTGATGATCGCCATCTGGGTCGCCTTGCTGCTGGGCGCCCAGTTTGCCCTTAACCACGGCATAGACCGGCATATCGTCGGCGCCGGACTGGTGCTGGGCGCCATGGCATCCCATGCCCTGGCGTTTCTGGTCGGCTTGCTCGGCATGCTGCCGGTGATCGGCCCCTTGCTGATCAAGATCCTGTCGATTCCGGTTATCTGGCTGCTCAATTCCATCGGCTACCTGGTATCGGTCATGGCCATCCGCCGTGGCTATTCCAAGGATGTGCTGACCTATCGCGGCCTGACCATCGCACTGATTACCGGCATTGTCATCGGCTATATCATCGGCAAGGTGGTGTAGGCCTCCGGCCAGCCGCTTCGCTCAGCACAGGATCATCCATGTCCATCCACCACCAGGCCGCCAGCGGCTTCAGCAAGCAGGCCGATGCCTATGCCCGTGGCCGGCCCGACTATCCCGATGCCGTGCAGGGCTGGTTGACCGACACCCTGGGTGTTGCGCCGGGCAAGACGGTGCTGGATCTGGGCGCCGGTACCGGCAAGTTCACCCGCCTATTGAGCCAGACCGGCGCGACGGTCATTGCGGTGGAGCCGGTCGCTGCCATGCGTGCCAAGCTGGTCGAGGCGTTGCCTGCGGTTGCCGCCTATGAAGGCACAGCCGAGGCAACCGGCCTGCCCTCGGCGTCGGTCGATGCCGTGCTGTGTGCGCAGGCCTTCCACTGGTTTGCCACGCCGGCCGCTGTGGCCGAGATTGTGCGCATACTGCGGCCGGGCGGCACGCTGGGCCTGATCTGGAATGTGCGCGAGCAGGCTATCGATTGGGTGGCCGAAATCAGCCGCATCATTGAACCGTATGAAGGCGATACCCCACGCCACCACCGTGGCGACTGGCAGGCGGTGTTTCCGGCGCCGGGGCTAGCCGAGCTGCAACTCAGCCAATTTGCCTACCAGCATCTTGGCCCGCCCGAGCAGGTGATAGTCGATCGCATCCTGTCGGTCAGCTTTATCGCCAGCCTGCCGGCGACCGAGCAGGCGGTGGTGGCGGCGCAATTGCGCACGTTGATCGCACAGCATCCGGCCTTGGCCGGCCAAGAAACGGTAGCCTTCCCCTACCGTACCGACGCCTGGCATTGCCACAAGACCGGCTGAGGGCAGTTGTCGCCGCCGCAGCCAGCGCCCCGGCCAGCAAGGCCCGAGGTTCGCGGGCGCAGCGCTGCGCACAGCTGCGCCACCATGCTCGGTCTGCCCGTCTAGTTGAGGCGGGTTGCACAATTACCCTGAGCGGCCAGGCCTTGCTCGGCCATAATCGCCGGCTTGTCTGTCCGAGCGGCCTGATCGACCATGTCCACCCTGCTTGCGATTGTTATGGGCATAGCGCTGCTGATTGTCGCGCTGCCCCTTATCTATTTCGTGATCCTGCTGATACAGGTACTCAACGCCGGCCTGTATCCGGTACGTATCCGCAATGGCCTTGCGCCCGAAGCCCTGGCGCCGCACCAGCAGGCGGCGCTCGATGCCCTGCTGGAATTGGGTTTTCTGCCCATCGATCATGGCAAGAGCGAGTGGGATAAGCAGTTCGCCACCCAGATCATCCTGCGCCATCGCGACGAGCCGGCCTATGCGCAACTCTCGTTCCGCCTGGTCAACGGCTTGTGCCATCCGGTCAGTTTTTCCAGCTTTACCAGCGACGGCACTCGCCTCGCGACCCTGAACCGCATCGCCCATCTGCTGGTTGCTACACCGCCACACTGGCAGGTGCATGACCCGTACGCCAAGAACCTGGCCAGCCACTGGCAGGCGCATCGAGACCGCCTTGCCGGCCAGACCTTGCAGCTGCTGAGCGATGAGGAAGTCATTGCACAGCTGGCGCAAGACAGCGAAAGCCATATTGCTGCCATGCAAGCCGCCGGCCGCGTCAGTGAGCGCCATGGCGTATTGCACCCGACCCTGGCGACCGCGCTGCGCATGAGCTGGCGCACCTTCACACGCTATCGCCAGTTACGCCGCCCCTATCTGGCAGCGGAAACCGGGCCTGAGCATGTCGATGCCTTCAATGAATCGCTCGATCGGCAAATGCAGGCGGTGCGCCAGCACCAGCGCCGCGATGTGCGTGGCTGGTTATTGGGGCTGAGCATCGCCGTGGCCATTCTGGCCTGGGGCTGGCGCTTTGGCTGGCAGGATGCGCTGGCGATTACCGCCATCCTGCTGCTGCATGAGGGCGGCCATGCGCTGGCGATGCGGCTGTTCGGCTTTACCGGCCTCACCATGTTCTTTATCCCGCTATTCGGCGCGGTGGTAAGCGGCAAACCGCCCACCCTGCCGGCCTGGAAGCATGCCGCCATTCTGCTGGCCGGCCCGCTGCCGGGGCTGCTGGCCGGCCTTGGGCTGTTTGCCTGGCTGGGTAGCCAACCGCAGCTGGACCTGGCGCGGTGGGAGGGCATTGCCCGCATGGCGATGTTCATCAATCTGTTCAATCTGCTGCCGATTTCGCCGCTCGATGGCGGCCAGCTGCTGGAGCTGGCGCTGTTTCAGCGCTGGCCGTGGCTGCGCCTCGCTTACCGCATGATCAGCATCGCCGCGCTGGCAGCGCTGGCGATCTGGGCGAATAACACCATGCTTTTGCTGGCGCCGCTGGTGCTGCTGATGGGCTTGCCGCAGCGCCGCCGCCTCGACCGCCTGCTGGCGGCCGACCGGCCCGATTTGCCCGAACAGGAACGGCGCATCCATTTGTTCCAGCAAGCCCGTCTGCTCGGCCTGCGGGGTTTTCATGCCACGCGACTGGCCGTGAAAGCCGTGCTCAGCCAAGGCGAGCAGCCCAAGGCGCGCTGGTGGGAGAGTCTGGCCAGCCTGCTGGTGCTGGCTGGCGTGTGGGCAGCGGTGGCCTTTGTCTACTTCGACAACCAAGGCAAGCACGAAGCCACCGCGCGCGACAGCCGCAGTGCCGCACAGCAGGCCTTCGATCTTGCCTGGATGGACGACGAGCAGAGTGAGGGCGATGTGTTCGATCTGCATCTGCGCCAGCTGGAAGCCGCAGGCCAGGCGCTGTCGCACGACGACCCGCGCCAGATCGACCTGG